>NZ_JBSFMM010000059.1:0-53409 GCF_053599555.1 Streptomyces sp. NPDC000941 | reverse complement strand
GGGGGTGCGGGGGCCCCTTTCGGGGGGGGGGGGCCGGGCGCGGGGGGGGGGTTAAACCCACATCTCTGGGGGGGGGGCCCCCCCCCCGGGCCCCGCCCCTCAACCGCCGTGCGGCGGCGGTCAATTGTGGCCGAAGCTCTTCTGCCGGTCCTTACGGGCGGTGCTCGAAGGGGCCGTCGCCGGGCCGCCCTCCGACTGCATGGCCTGCGACTGCGCGTCCGCCTGGGAGTTCTGCGAGTTCTGCGCCTGCTCACCCTGACGGTCGGCCATCCCGCGGCCCTGGCGCTGCTGCTGCTGCTGTTGCTGCTGCTTGCGGTCGCGGTTCCGGTTCTTAGCCATGGTGCTGTGCCTCCAGTTGGGATCGCCCCCCAAGGGAAGAGCCCTCCGGGAAGAAACACTGACACGCCCGGGCGCAGGATGCATTTCGGGCAATTACCGTGAGTGAGAAGGAGGGTCTTCGAGGGTAGGCCGTATCCGCCACGCCAGTGATCCAGTTCGGACTGATAACCCCGGTACGGTCGGGCAGACTCCAGTTGAGACCGAAGACAGGAAAACGAGCACGGCTGTGCACGGGGGGCAACCGAGGACTGCTTCAGGAAAGAGGGTGGAACGTGGACCGCTGCGTCGTCCTGGTGGACGCCGGGTATCTGCTGGGCGCCGCCGCGAGCCTGCTCGCCGGGGAGCCGGCCCGGTCCCGCATCTCCGTCGACCACGCGACCCTCATCCAGGGGCTGCGCGAGCGCGCCGAAGCCGAGACCGAGCGACCGCTGCTGCGCATCTACTGGTTCGACGGAGCCCCCGACCGCGTCCCCCAGCCCGAGCACCGGCGGCTGCGCGTCATGCCCCGGGTCACCGTCCGGCTGGGCGCCCTGACCCGCAGCGACGGCCGCTGGGCGCAGAAGGGCGTGGACGCCGCCATGCACGCCGAGCTCACCGAGCTGGCCCGTAACCGCGCCTGTTCCGACATCGTGCTCGTCACCGGCGACGGCGATCTGCTGCCCGGCCTGATGTCCGCCAAGGAACATGGCGTGGCCGTCCACCTGTGGGCCGTCCAGGCCGCCGACGGCGACTACAACCAGTCGGAGGACCTGGTCGCCGAGGCCGACGAGCGGCGGGTCCTGGACCGTGCCTGGATCACCCGGGCCGTCCGCGCCAAGGACCTCACCGGGGCGTGCGCGCCCGTCTCCGAGCCCCGGCCGGAGATCGCGGCCATCCTCTCCGCCCCGCTGCCCGAGACCGCAGCCGCGGCCGCCGCGGGCGCGGTGAGCGGTGTCTCCGGGGTGCCGGGCGTCCCCGGCGACCTGGCACCGGGCCGTAACGGCGCCACGCGGCCGGGTGGCGCGCCCACGCGCGCCGCGGGCGCCCCCGGGCGGGCCGCGGCCCCTGCGGGCGGCTCCGGCGCCGTCGCCGGCGGCCCCGGCACCGCTCCCGCGGACGACACGGAGGCGGGCTCCGCCCCCGGTGGCAGAGGTGTGCCCACCCCCAAGGACCTCGCCGACCTCGGCCGCGGCCCCGCAGGCGGTCAGACGGGCGCCCAGCCCGCCCCCAGCGCCACCCTGCGCTGGTCCTCCGACAAGGGCTGGATCGAGCGCGGCTCCGGCACCGGGCTCGGCGAGCCGCCCGAGACCGCCGGGCTGCCCATGCTGGCCCAGCTCACCAGCCCCGAGCAGCGCTGGGCCGACCGCGAGGAGGACATCACCACCGTCAGCGGCGACCCCTTCGAGGTGGGCCAGGTCTTCGCCCGCCGCTGGATCGAGCGGCTCTCCGACCCGGGCCACCTCCAGCAGCTCTCCACCGAATACCCGCGCATCCCGCACCGCATCGACGGGGAACTGCTGCGCTACGCGGCCCGCTTCGGACTGCTCGCCCACAAGGACGACCAGATCGACGAGCACGACCGTTATGCGATCCGGGCCGGCTTCTGGCGCGAGATCGACACCCGTACGGCCGCCGACCACGCCCCGGCCGCGGATTGACGGCGCCCGGCGAACCGAGCCCTGAAAAGAGGTGCTGACCCGAGAGCAGGCGCGGATGATTGGGCGCGTACCCTCATAGCTCGTGAGGACGGGCGCGAAACAGGCTGCGGGCGGCGATGTGGTGTGTACCGTGCGCGGCCTGGTCAAGACCTATCCGGCCGCGCGCCGCCGCAGGGGCGTGCCCGCCGCGCCCGCCGTCCGGGCCAGCGACGGCATCGACCTCGATGTGGGCCGCGGTGAGGTGTTCGGGCTGCTCGGCCCGAACGGCGCCGGGAAGTCCACCCTGGTGCGCCAGCTCACCGGGCTGCTCCGCCCCGACGAGGGCAGCGTCCGGGTGCTCGGCCACGATCTCGTACGCCACCCCGAGCGCGCCGCGCGCCTCCTCGGCTATCTGGGGCAGGACTCGACCGCACTGGACGAGCTGACCGTCGCGCTCGCCGCCGAGACCACGGGGCGGCTGCGCGGGCTTGATGTCCGCGCGGCCCGCGCGGAGCGGGACGCGGTGATCGGGGAACTGGGCCTCGGCGAGGTGGCCGGGCGCCCGCTCAAGAAGCTCTCCGGCGGGCAGCGGCGGCTGGCCTGCCTCGCCGCCGCGCTGGTCGGGGAGCGGCCGCTGCTGGTACTGGACGAGCCGACCACCGGGATGGACCCCGTCGCACGGCGGGCCGTATGGGCCGCCGTCGACCGGCGGCGGGCGGAGCGGGGCGCGACGGTGCTGCTGGTCACCCACAATGTGATCGAGGCGGAGACCGTCCTGGACCGGGTGGCGGTGCTGGAGCGCGGCCGGGTCATCGCCTGCGACACCCCGGCCGGGCTGAAGGCGCTGGTCGCCGACGAGGTCCGGGTGGAACTCGTATGGCGCGGGGAGCCGCCGCTCGAGGTGCCCGAGGTCGCGGCGCTGCGGGAGGCCGCGCTGGCCTCCGGGCGGCGCTGGACGCTGCGGATGGCCCCGGAGCAGGCCCGGGCCGCGATCGCCGCGGTGACCGGCGGCCCGGCTTTCGCCGCGCTGGACGACTTCACGCTCGCCACGCCCAGCCTGGAGGACGTCTATCTCGCGCTCGGCGGCCGCTCGGAGGGGGCGGAGGGGCTGGTGAAGGCGTGAGGACCGTAGGGACCGCCGTAAGCACCGCCGTAGGCACTGCCGACCCCGCACGGGGCGCGGCCGGTACGGGGAACAGGAGCAGCGCAAGGTGAGTGTCGTGCCCGCGGAGGCCGTGTCCGGCGGAGAAGCCCTGACCCAGGCCGCCGAGGCGCCATGGCCCGGCGGAGACGCCGCCCCCGCCCCTCTGGCGGCGCGGGCGCGGCTGCTGCCCGCGCTGGCCGCCGTCTACCGGGCGCAGCTGTCCAGGGCCCGGGTGGCGCGGATCCCGCTGCTGTTCGTGGCGACCTTCCAGTCCGTGGGGATCATGATCCTGATGCGTGGGGTCGTGGACGGCGGGATGGAGGCGCGGTCCGTGGTCGCCGGGTCCAGCGTGCTGGTCGTGGCGTTCGTCGCGCTGAACCTGCTGGCGCAGTACTTCGGACAGCTGCGGGCGAGCGGCGGGCTCGACCACTACGCGACCCTGCCGGTGCCGCCCGCCGCCGTCGTACTCGGCGCCGCCGCCGCGTACGCCTCCTTCACCGCGCCCGGGACGCTGGTCACCGCGGTGGTGGGGAGCGCGCTGTTCCAGCTGCCGATGGCGCATCTGTGGGTGCTGGTCGCGGTGATCCCGCTGTCCGGCGCCGCCCTCGCGGGCCTGGGCGCGGCGCTCGGGCTGCTCGCGCCCCGCCAGGAACTGGCCACGCTGTGCGGGCAGTTGGGCATGTCGGCCGCGCTGTTGCTGGGCGTGCTGCCCGCCGAGCGGATGCCCGCGCCGGTGTCGTACGCGCGCGATGTGCTGCCCTCGACGTACGGTGTGGAGGCGTTGGCGCGGTCCTTCGACGGGAACCCCGACTGGCTGGTGGTCTGCGCGGACCTCGGGGTGTGCGCGGGCGTCGCGGTGATCTCGCTGACCGCCGCGACCTGGGCGTATCGGCGCGCGGCCGTGCGCTGACGCGCCGCGGCGGGCCTCCCGCCGCCCGATGTACGTCCGCCGCCTGGCACCATGACGGGGTGACCGCACCGTTGACTCCGCACGATCAGCCCGGGCAGCCTTCGCCGCACGACCCGTCTCCGCTGGGAGGTGCAGTGCCTTACCCCACCGCCCCGGACCCCTCCGGGCCGGGCCCCTCGGCTCCTGACTACTCAGAGCCCGGCCCCGAGCTGCGCGCCGAGCTGGTGCAGGCGGCGCTGGTGGCGATCGGGGTGGCGGTGTCCGGGGTGCTGCTCGGGCTGGTGTGGCTGTGGCTGGCGCCGCGGATTCCGCTGGTCTGGATCGGCGACGGGATCTACCCGAAGGACGCCGAGGGCGAGCAGGCGATGGGGGCGGACGGGGTGTTCACGCTGTGGGCGCTGGCCTTCGGGGCCGTGTCCGCGGGGCTCGCCTTCCTGTTCTTCCGGCGGGGCGGTGTCGCGCTGGTCGTGGGGCTGGCGATCGGCGGGGTGCTGGCTTCGGTGATCGCCTGGCGGCTCGGTGTATGGCTCGGACCCGAGGCGAGCATCGAGGCGCACGCCAAGGCGGTGGGCAAGGGCGTGACGTTCGACGCGCCGCTGAAGCTGGGCGCCAAGGCGGCGCTGCTGGCGTGGTCGTTCGCGGCCATGGCGGTGCACCTGGGGCTCACATCGCTCTTTGGGCCGCGAGACGAAGAGCCCATGGCGCAGCCGGCCCCGGCCCCTGGCGAGTGAGCCGAAGGGGCGCGGCCGCTGTCGAAAGTGGAGAGCGCGCGGAGGCCGCGAGGTACGAGTGGCCGAGCACGGTCGACCGTCGACAGGGGCTGTAGCGCCCCGGAGGCGAACCGAGCCCTAAAAAAGGGGGTTGCGCGCGATCGGCGCCAGCACCGCGTCCGTGAGCGCCGCGAGGTCCCCCGGCGACAGCTCGACCTCAAGACCCCGCCGCCCCGCCGAGACGCAGATCGTCCCGTGCCCGGCCGCCGACGCGTCCAGGGCCGTGGGCAGGCGCTTGCGCTGGCCGAGCGGGGAGATCCCGCCCAGCACATAGCCCGTGGTGCGCTCGGCCGCCGCCGGGTCCGCCATCGCCGCGCGCTTGCCGCCCACCGCCGCCGCCAGGGCCTTGAGGTCGAGCGTGGCGGAGACGGGCACGATCGCGACGGTCAGGCCGCCGTCGACGCTTGCGATGAGGGTCTTGAAGACCCGGGCCGGGTCCACGCCGAGGGCCTGTGCGGCCTCCTCGCCGTACGAGGGGGCCGCCGGGTCGTGCTCGTAGGCGTGCACCGTGAAGGCGGTGCCGGCGGCGGTCAGGGCGGTGGTGGCCGGGGTGCCGGCGGAGCTCTTCTTCTTGGCCATATCCGGTGCGCGCCTCAGTTGGGGCTGGTGGGGTGGCGGGTCAGATCGACCGCGGGAAGCGAGGGGAGCTTACCGATCACCGCGCTCTCCGCGCGCAGCAGTTTCAGCTCCTCGGCCAGCCGGGTGGCCGTGTCCGGGGCCTGCAGCAGCCGCTGCTTGGTCGGCGTGTCGAGTACGGCGGCGGCCGCGACCAGATAGGAGAGCACGGACGGCTCACCCGGCAGGTCCTGCTGGGCGGCCAGGGTCCGCTCGCGGGCCCCGGCGAGCCGCTTCTGGTACGTACGGAAGGCGCGTACGACACCGGAGGCCAGCACCCCGGCCCCGTCCCCCGGCTTCTCGTCGAGCTCGTCGATCTCGGCCGTCAGATACGGGCCCGAGGCGTCGACCGAGCGCAGTTGGAAGCGGGTGGTGCCGGTGGCGAGCACTTCGAAGGTGCCGTCCTTCTGCTCCCGGATGGTGGCCGCGTCCGCGACACATCCCACCGCGTGGAAGGACTTCATCGGCTCAGGCCCGAACCCGGCCGCCGCGCCGCGTTCGGGGTCGGCGGTGGGGTCCGGGAGGCCGAGTGCCGTCGGTGCGACCTCGCGGCCGTCCCGGATGGCGATGACACCGAAGCGGCGCGGCGCGTCTTCGGGGATCGCCAACAGTTCGCGCATGATGGCGCGATACCGCTGCTCGAAGACGTTCAGGGGCATGACGAGCCCCGGGAACAGCACCGTGTTCAGCGGGAAGAGCGGTAGGCGCGCGGAGGTCACGGGCGTTAAGCCTAATGGCCCCGCGCGCCCCGATCACTGGCGGCGCAGCAGTCGGGAGGCTCCGGCGGCCACTGTGGTGGCCAGGATCCAGCCGAGCATGACCATCACGATGGCCGCCCATTGGACCGCGCCGTCGGGTTTCCAGTAGCCGTCCTGGCCCAGATCGATCACCGGGAGCAGCAGGTCGAGGGTGTACAGCGAGGCGTTCCAGTTCGGCGACTCGCCCGGCTTGATGGGGTCCGGCCGGTTGTGGGCGAAGAACACCGAGCCGATCGCCCAGAGCACCGCCATCCACACCGCCGCCCGGCCGGGGCGGTAGCCGTAGGCCACGGTCCAGTCCTGGAGATATCCCCACAGTTTCCCGGCCGGCGGCAGCGTTTCGCGGCGCCGCCGCTCCTTGGCGAGCAGCACCTCGCGCGCCTCCGAGTCCTCGCCGCTGGTGCGCATCGCCGTGGCGAGCATTTCGTACGGCCCCCGGGAGAACTCCGGGGTCGCGGCCGACACCCACTCCAGCCGCCGGGCGAGTGGGAAGTGGCCGACCGGGATCAGACACTCGTAGGAGAAGCCCGCCATGGTCAGCCCGCCGGGGCCCGGCCAGCTGACCGACTTGTCCACCAGGTTGACCACCCGCGCACCGGAGAGGATCACCCGTCCGCGCTGCGGCCGCTCGCCGACGAACCGCAGCTCGGGCGTCTGGATGCGGCGCAGCGACAGCTCCTGGTCGTTCTCCATGACGAAGCGGGCCTGGTCGAAGTCGACCGCGTCATTGAACCGCCCGTCGTCCAGGCGGATCCCGCCCTCGCATTCGAAGCGCTGGATACGCGTCCCGCGCGTCGGCGTGTTGCTGGTGCCGTACGGCGGGGTGGAGCTGCCGTAGCTGCTCACCCCGGCGGCGGTGAGGTAGAGGCTGCGCTCGACGGTCAGCTGCGGGGCGTTCAGCGCCCGGCGGCCGTACGGATTGCGCAGCTGGGCGCCGCGCAGGCTGAGCGACACGCCGATCTGCGCACCGCGCATGCTCAGCTCGCCGTGTGACTCGATCATCTCGGCCTGAAGGTCCTGGCCGACGGTCAGTCCGTCGGCGCTGATCGACTGGCCGCGCCGGTCCCGGCGCACCACTAACTGGTTGAGCAGCAGATCCGTGCCTATATGGGCGTCGGTGAGCCGGATGCCGTGCTCCACGACACAGCGCGGCAGATGCAGATCGCCCTCGGTGCGCACCCGGGCCGCCTCCAGCCGGGGCAGGGCGCAGCCGACCAGCCGGAGGGTGGTGAAGTGGGCTTCGGGGAGCAGCACCTCCCGCTCGAAGCGGCAGTTCTTCATCTCCACATACGGCTCGACGGTGGCGCCGGCCAGGTCGAGCGTGCCCGTGATGTGCACCCCGTTGAGCTTGAGCGCGGCGACCCGGCCCGGCTGCGGGGGAGGGCCGTCGAGCAGCAGCAGGGCCACGACCCGGGCGCGCACACTGCGCTCGGGTCCCCAGGCGTAGGGACCGGAGGGGTCGTTGCGCTGGGGGTGGGAGGTGCGCAGATCGTGGGTGCTGCCGTTGCGGAACGCCTGCCACATGCCCCACTCCGCGGTGGTCAGGTCGAGCCCCGGGGGTGGATCGCCGTCGCGTGGCTCGGTCACAGCCGTGTTCCCTCCTGTTCTCCGTACCCCCGTACGGATCCCCATGCCCGCTGAGTAACCGCTTGAACGCTTGCGGTCAGGGTCAACTTCCAGGGTCAACTTAGGGGGTACGTATCACTCACTGATACGGGGGGCAGGCCGCCGGTGCGGGTCTGAGACAATTGATCGCGTGATCTCCCGTATCGATCTGCGCGGTGCCGCCTTCCCGGAGGGCGGGATCGACCGCGACCTGTTGCCCCGTGCCGAGCTCGACGTCGAGGCCGCCCTGGAGAAGGTGCGGCCGATCTGCGACGACGTGCGCCATCGCGGCACCGCGGCGCTGGTCGACTACGCGCAGCGGTTCGACGGAGTGACCATCGAGCGGGTGCGAGTGCCCCAGGAGGCGCTGACGCGCGCCCTCGAGGAGCTGGACCCGGCCGTACGGGCTGCCCTGGAGGAGTCCATCCGGCGGGCCAGGCTGGTCCACCGCGAGCAGCGCCGCACCGACCACACCACACAGGTCGTGCCGGGCGGCACGGTCACCGAGCGCTGGGTGCCGGTCGAGCGGGTGGGGCTCTATGTGCCGGGCGGCCGGTCCGTCTACCCGTCCTCCGTTGTGATGAATGTGGTGCCCGCGCAGGAGGCCGGGGTCGGCTCGATGGCCGTCGCCTCGCCGCCCCAGCGTGACTTCGGCGGGCTGCCGCACCCCACGATCCTGGCGGCGTGCGCGCTGCTCGGCGTGGACGAGGTGTACGCGGCGGGAGGTGCCCAGGCCGTCGCCATGTTCGCGTACGGCACCGAGGAGTGCCGCCCGGTCTCCCTGGTCACCGGGCCCGGAAACATCTGGGTGGCCGCGGCCAAGCGGCTGCTCAAGGGGCGTATCGGCATCGACGCCGAGGCCGGTCCGACCGAGATCGCGATCCTCGCCGACGCCACCGCAGACCCGGTGCATGTCGCCGCCGACCTGATCAGCCAGGCCGAGCACGACCCGCTGGCCGCCTCGGTGCTCGTCACCGACTCCGAGGAGCTGGCCTCGACGGTCGAGAAGCAGCTGGACGTGCAGGTCGCCGCGGCCAAGCACGTCGAGGACCGGATCCGCCCGGCGCTGACCGGGCGCCAGTCCGGCATCGTGCTGGTCGACGGCCTCGACCAGGGCCTCGCGGTCGTGGACGCGTACGCCGCCGAGCACCTGGAGATCCAGACCAGGGACGCGGCGGCGGTCGCGGCCCGGGTGCGGAACGCCGGGGCGGTCTTCGTCGGGCCGTACGCGCCCGTCAGCCTCGGCGACTACGCGGCCGGGTCCAACCATGTGCTGCCCACCGGCGGCTGCGCCTGCCACTCCTCGGGGCTTTCGGTGCAGTCCTTCCTGCGCGGCATCCATGTCGTGGACTACACGCGGGAGGCGCTGGCGGAGGTCGCCGGCCATGTGGTGACACTCGCCGAGGCGGAGGATCTGCCCGCCCACGGCGCCGCGGTGAAGGCAAGGTTCGACTGGAAGGTGCCAGGGGACAAGTGACCCGGATCGACGATCTCCCCATCAGGGACGAGCTGCGCGGCAAGTCCCCGTACGGCGCCCCTCAGCTGGACGTGCCCGTACGGCTGAACACCAACGAGAATCCGTACCAGCTGCCCGAGGCGCTGGTGGCCCGGATCTCCGAGCGGGTCGCCGAGGCGGCCCGCCACCTCAACCGCTACCCGGACCGGGACGCGATCGAGCTGCGCACCGAGCTCGCGAAGTATCTGACCCGCACCGCCGGGCACGAGGTCGGTGTGGCCGATGTGTGGGCCGCCAACGGTTCGAACGAGGTGCTGCAGCAGCTGCTGCAGACCTTCGGCGGACCCGGGCGCACCGCCATCGGCTTCGAGCCCTCGTACTCGATGCACGCGCTGATCTCCCGCGGCACCGGCACCGGCTGGATCTCCGGCCCGCGGAACCCCGACTACACCATCGATGTCGACGCGGCCCGCGCGGCCATCGCCGAGCACCGCCCCGACGTCGTCTTCGTCACCTCGCCGAACAACCCGACCGGCACCGCCGTCGAGGCCGAGACCGTCCTGGCCCTGCACGACGCGGCCCAGAAGGCGCGGGCGAGGGCGGCCGGGGCGCTGGTGGTGATCGACGAGGCGTACGGCGAGTTCAGCCACCGCCCCTCGCTGCTTCCGCTGATCGAGGGACGGCCGCGGCTGGTCCTCACCCGGACGATGTCCAAGGCGTTCGGCGCGGCCGGGCTGCGGCTCGGCTACCTCGCCGCCGACCCGGCGGTGGTGGACGCCGTCCAGTTGGTCCGGCTGCCGTACCACCTGTCCACCGTCACCCAGGCCACCGCGCTGGCCGCCCTCGAACACACCGATACCCTGCTCGGGTACGTCGAGGCGCTCAAGGCCGAGCGCGACCGGCTGGTGCGCGAGCTGCGCGCACTCGGCTGCGAGGTGACCGAGTCGGACGCCAACTTCGTACAGTTCGGCCGCTTCGAGGACGCCCAGAAGGCGTGGCAGGCCCTGCTGGAGCGGGGGGTCCTGGTCCGTGACCTGGGCGTACCGGGCATGCTGCGGGCCACCGCGGGCACCCCGGCCGAGAACGACGCGTTCCTCGACGCGGTCCGCGAACTGATGAAGGAGACAAGCGCATGACCCGCGTGGGCCGTGTGGAGCGCACCACCAAGGAAACCTCGGTCGTCGTCGAGATCGACCTCGACGGCGTCGGCAAGGTCGACGTCTCGACGGGCGTCGGCTTCTACGACCACATGCTCGACCAGCTCGGCCGCCACGGCCTCTTCGACCTCACCGTCAAGACCGAGGGCGACCTGCACATCGACACCCACCACACCATCGAGGACACCGCCCTCGCGCTCGGCGCCGCGTTCAAGCAGGCGCTCGGCGACAAGGTGGGGATCTACCGCTTCGGCAACTGCACGGTGCCGCTGGACGAGTCGCTGGCCCAGGTGACCGTCGACCTCTCGGGCCGCCCGTACCTGGTGCACAGCGAGCCGGAGAACATGGCGCCGATGATCGGCAGCTACGACACGACGATGACCCGGCACATCCTGGAGTCCTTCGTCGCACAGGCGCAGATCGCCCTGCACGTCCACGTCCCGTACGGGCGCAACGCCCACCACATCGTCGAATGCCAGTTCAAGGCGCTGGCGCGGGCGCTGCGCTATGCGAGCGAGCGCGATCCGCGGGCAGCGGGCATTCTTCCCTCTACGAAGGGCGCCCTGTGAGCGGTCTTTCCACTGCCTTTATCGTTGTCGGCCTGTTTCTGCTCGGCGGGGTCTACTCCTTCGTCAAGCAGGGTCTGCCCAAGAGCGTCATCGTGCTGCTCGGCATCGGCGCCACGATGTCGCTCATGGCCGGAATCCTTCGGCTGGAGGTCTGGAATTGACCGCGGGCGCGAAGAAGGCCGCCAAGGCCGCCAAGAAGGTCGTCGTCTTCGACTACGGCTTCGGTAATGTACGGTCCGCCGAGCGGGCCCTCGCCCACGTCGGCGCTGACGTCGAGATCACCCGTGACTTCGACCGCGCCACCGCCGCCGACGGCCTTCTGGTTCCCGGCGTCGGCGCCTTCGCCGCCTGTATGAAGGGGCTGCGCGAGGCTCGCGGCGACTGGCTCGTGGGGCGTCGGCTGGCCGGCGGGCGGCCGGTGATGGGCATCTGCGTCGGCATGCAGATCCTCTTCGGGCGCGGTATCGAGCACGGCGTCGAGGCCGAGGGCCTGGACGAATGGCCGGGCACCGTCGAGCAGCTGAACGCCCCCGTCGTCCCCCACATGGGGTGGAACACGGTCAAGGCGCCCGAGGACTCCCAGCTCTTCGCGGGCCTGGACGACGACGCCCGGTACTACTTCGTGCACTCCTACGCGGTCCGCACCTGGGAGCTCGAAGTGACCAACCCGAACATCCGCGCCCCCAAGGTCACCTGGGCCACGCACGGCGAGCCGTTCGTCGCCGCGGTCGAGAACGGGCCGCTGTGGGCGACCCAGTTCCACCCCGAGAAGTCCGGCGACGCCGGGGCGCAGCTGCTGCGCAACTGGCTCGACACGCTCTGACCGTCGGCCCGACCCGCCCTGGCCTTCCCGTACCAGCCCGCACCTCACCGTAAGGTCTCCCATGAGCACGCACCGCCTCGAACTCCTCCCCGCCGTCGACGTCCGCGACGGCCAGGCCGTACGCCTCGTCCACGGCGAGTCCGGCTCCGAGACGTCCTACGGCGACCCGCTGGAGGCCGCCCTCACCTGGCAGCGGGCGGGCGCCGAGTGGCTGCACCTGGTGGATCTCGACGCGGCCTTCGGCACCGGCGACAACCGCGAGCGGATCGCCGAAGTCGTGCGCACCATGGACATCAAGGTCGAGCTCTCCGGCGGCATCCGCGACGACGCGTCGCTCGCCGCCGCCCTCGCCACCGGCTGCACCCGCGTCAACCTCGGCACCGCAGCGCTGGAGTCCCCGGAGTGGGTCGCCAAGGTCATCGCAGAGTTCGGGGACCGCATCGCGGTCGGCCTCGACGTCCGCGGCACCACCCTGCGCGGCCGCGGCTGGACCCGCGACGGCGGCGATCTGTACGAGACCCTGGCCCGTCTGGACTCCGAGGGCTGCGCCCGCTACGTCGTCACCGACATCGCCAAGGACGGCACCCTCCAGGGCCCCAACGTGGAGCTGCTGAAGAACGTCTGCGCCGCGACCGACAAGCCGGTCGTCGCCTCCGGCGGCGTTTCCTCCCTTGACGATTTGCGCGTCCTTGCGACCCTGGTACCGGAGGGTGTGGAGGGCGCCATCGTCGGCAAGGCCCTCTACGCCAAGGCGTTCACCCTGGAAGAGGCGTTGGAGGCGGTTTCCGTATGACCTCACCCGAGCCCGTGCGGCGCGTCCAGGCGGACAGCCCCTGGGAAGAGACCATCGGCTTCGCCAGGGCCGTCGCGGCCGGCGACCGGGTCTTGGTCGCCGGGACGATGCCGCTGGTGGGCGGGGTCCTCCAGGGCGAGGGCGATCCGTACGAACAGACGCTGGCCGCCTTCCGCAACGCGCTGGACGCGCTGCGGAAGTTCGACCTCGATGTCGAATCGGTCATCCGTACCCGTATGTACCTCACCCACGCGCGCGATGTGGACGAGGTGGGCCGCGCACACAAGGAGCTCTTCGACGCCGTACGCCCCGCCGCGACCCTCGTCGTGGTGTCCGGTTTCGTCGACTCGCGCGTCCTGGTGGAAGTCGAAGTAGAAGCATTCCGAGGAGCCCGAGCGTCATGACCCTGGCGGTCCGAGTCATCCCCTGCCTGGACGTGGACAACGGCCGGGTCGTCAAGGGAGTCAACTTCCAGAACCTGCGGGACGCCGGCGACCCCGTCGAGATGGCCAAGATCTACGGCGAGGAGGGCGCCGACGAGCTGACCTTCCTCGACATCACGGCCTCCTCGGGCGACCGCGAGACCACGTACGACGTGGTGCGCCGCACCGCCGAGCAGGTCTTCATCCCGCTCACCGTGGGCGGCGGTGTGCGCACCGTGGAGGACGTCGACAAGCTGCTGCGGGCCGGCGCCGACAAGGTCGGCGTCAACACCGCCGCCATCGCCCGCCCCGAGCTGATCCGGGAGATCGCCGAGCGCTTCGGCAGCCAGGTCCTGGTCCTGTCCGTCGACGCCCGCCGCTGCGGTGAGGGCACCGTCACCGCGTCCGGCTACGAGGTCACCACCCACGGCGGCCGCCGCGGCACCGGCATCGACGCCGTCGAATGGGCCCACCGCGCGGCCGAGCTGGGCGCGGGGGAGATCCTGCTGAACTCGATGGACGCCGACGGCACCAAGGACGGCTACGACACCGCCATGGTCGAGGCGGTGCGCAAGCACGTCACCGTCCCCGTCATCGCCAGCGGCGGCGCCGGGAAGCTCGCCGACTTCTCCCCGGCGATCGTCGCGGGTGCGGACGCGGTGCTCGCGGCCTCCGTCTTCCACTTCGGCGATCTGCGCATCGGCCAGGTCAAGGAGGCGCTGCGGGAGGCGGGGCACCCGGTGCGGCTGTAGGCCCCTCCGTGCTCCGGACGGCGAGGGCACGCCGCCGCCCGGAGCGCCGGGGCCCGGTTCAGCTCCCGCTGATGTCGAAGGCGCGCAGGACGAGCTTGCCCTGGGGGTCGTCGATCGGGTGGCCGATCACGTAGAGCGTGTTGCCCAACGCGCCGACGCTCATCATGTCGACACGGTTCAGCGAGTGCTTCGGCGTGTAGAGCACGCCCCGGGACTCCTCTTTGCCGTCCCGCAGCCCGACGGAGACCAGGGTCGGATCCCCGCCCAGTTGCTCGGCGGCCTTCAGCGCGACCACCTTGCCGTCCTCCAGGCCGACCTGCCTCGTCTGCTTCTTGGACCACAGCACCTTGCCGGTCTTGAGGTCGGTGGCCCCCAGGCCCGCGGTGTCGTCATAGTTGGACAGCAGCACCGACTCGTCCCTGACGACGACGTCCGTGTTCCCGAACTGGACGTTCGCCAGTTTGCCCGTCAGACGGAAGCTCTTGCCGGGCTTTCCCTCCTTCGTATAGGTCTGGAGATAGCGCTTGGCGTCGTCGTTGCCCTCCTGGTCGACCAGGACCAGGGTCAGCGGGTCGTCCCCCACCACCTGCTCCACGTCCCGCTTCTCGCCCGGGAACTTCCAGACGTCCCCGTACCGCAGATCATGGATGCTCAGCTGGTCCTCGGGTTTGACGTCGCTGCAACTGCTGGAGGCAGCCAGGTAGTCCGAGGACCACACGATGTCGTTCCCGCAGTCGTGGCCGCGTGAGTACACCGTCCATTTCTTCTCACCGCCGGAGATGGAGTACGCCGACACCGGGCCAATGCTGGCGACCACCGTGTCATCGCTGACCTCGACGTGCGGCGCGACCGTCTTGTAGCTGCTCGACAGGTTCTTCGACCACAGCGTCTTTCCGGTCTCCGTGTCGAAGACGACGAGGAACGCACAGTCGTTGCCCCCCGCGTCGTAGACGGCGGCGCCGACGCCATCGGAGTTCGGCTGCGGAGCGATGGCGCAGACCTCGCTCGCCCCCTTGGGCGTCTTCACCGTCCACAGCTTCTTGCCGGTCTCGGGGTCGAAGGCGCGCACGCCGTTGTCGTCGGCGTAGACGGGGCCGCGATCGGTCGTCCACAGCGCGGGCAGCCCGCTGAGGCTGCCCAGGACGTGCGACTTGGGCAGCTCCGCCTGCCACTTCTGGTGCAGGGCGTTGGCCGGGGGCGATGACTGGTTCGCCGCGGGGCCGCCGGAGCTGCCGGAGCCCGAGCTGCTGTTCTTGGACAGCGCGACCGCCATGCCGCCCGCCAGCAGCAGCACGACGAGGGCGATGACGGTCGCGACCTTGCCCCCGCCGCGACGCGGGGGCACGGGCGGGGGCGGAGGCGGCGGCCACTGGGACGCGGGGGCGGGGCCGCCCCCGGGTTGCGGCTGCGGCTGCGGATACGGCGGATACGAGGGCGGGCCCGGCTGCCCGGGCTCGCCCTGCCCGTTCGGCGCGCCCCGCCCGGGCGCGCCGCTGTCGTCCTCGTACGTCATGGTTCGTTCCAACCCCCGTCCACCGACCGGGCCACGACCTGCGGCCCGCATGAACACAAGGACAGACGCCGATCGGAGCCGTGGCGTTGCACCCGGAGCGGGACCAGGAAGAGAAGGTTCCGGCCGCCGTCAGTAGCGGACCTTCCCGTAGTCGACCTCCTGCACGGGATACGTGGCGGCCCGCTGCCCGAGGGCCCGCATCCGCTGCCGCATCTCGTCGGCCGGCAGCCGGTGGTAGCTGCCGTGTCCCGGCAGCACCCACTCGAACGTCAACTCCTCCGCGCCGCGCGCCACGGACTCGGCCAGCGTCTTGATCGATTCGTAGACGACGCTGTCGGCGACCTCCAGGTCCTGCTCGGAGCGCGACCAGAAGACCGCGTCGCCGCTGAAGCAGAACTTCTCGTCCGCGATGAAGAGCGTGCTGCCCTTGGTATGGCCGGGGAATGGGTGAGCGATCACACCCGGGCCGATCTCGATCGGATCCTGACCGCGGATGACCGAGTCGGCATCGGGGCGGGAGTGCAGATCCCCCTCGTGGATCCACAGCCGGGCGCCGAAGGCGTCGGCGTACTTGCGGCCGTGGGCGACGTGGTCGAGGTGGGTGAGCAGCACGTCGGTGATCTTCCCGACCGCTTGCGAGTAGCGGCGGGCGAGCGCGGGCTGCCAGCGCGGGGTGTCGATCATCATCGCGGTGCCGCCGGGGCGGCGCAGAAGATACGAGGTGGCGCCGTACGTCTGTGCCGAGGCATGCCCGCACAGGAGCACGATCCCGTCCTCGTCCAGGGCCATCGGGTACGGGTCGGAATCCGGGGCCCACTCATTGGCGGGCGGATGCACGGACCGGGTCGGACAGGCGTGCGCGGCCATGTAGAGCTGCCGCGTCTCCTCCTCGTTCGCGGGCTGGCGCAGGACGGTCGACGAGCCGCCGTAGTCCCCGCTGGGCTGGTAGCCGATCAGGCCGGGGGCGTACTGACGGGCGATATTGCAGTTCAGGCAGCGATCGTCGACGTACCAGTGCGAACTCTTCACACCGGGGGTGGGGTTGCTCAAGAAGGGTTCCCGCTTTCACAGGGATCGGAGCGACACCCCTGCCGTCGCTGGTCCGAGGCACGGGCTGACGCTGTGGCGAGTCAGGCCATGGATCGCGCGACGGAAGGCAAAGCAACGGACGACGTTTCCGAGCTGAACCCTAACGGTGCCTACGGGGGTGGGCTGCCGAATCGTTATCGACGGTGCGTATGCGGGCGTTGTGTTTCGGCCACTCCGCTCGTACGTGGTGACCGCTCAGATGCCCAGCCGGGCGGCGATCCCGTCGAGGACGGCGTCGAGCCCCGTCTCGAACTGCCACTGAGCGTCGTCCTTACGGGTCGCCTCGTTGATATAGCGCTGGTAGGTCGGGTAGCGGCCGGTGTTCATGAGCCAGTTCATGCGCGGGGCGAGGGCGATGCGCGTCTCGTCGGGGCTGGCCCACCCCTGCTCCTGCATCAGCTCCGAGAGGCCGATCTCCCGGTCCACGGCGCCTTTCACGTAGGAGTCCACTGCGCGGCAGACCGCCATCATCGTGTCGACGTCCAGATCGAGCTCGTCGAGCGAGGCCAGGGCGCTTTCGGCCACGGCCACTTGGTTCGGGGTCAGCGTGAACACCGCCGCGCGGGCCACCCAGGGGTGCTGGAGGAGCACGGATCTGGTGCGCCGGGAGAGCGTACGCATGGCCTGCCGCCAGTCCTTGGCGCCCTCCGGTGGCGACATCTCGCCGTACACATGGTCGACCATCAGCTCCAGGAGCTCGCCCTTGCCGGATACATAGCGGTATGCCGCCATCGGCGCGACCCCCAGATCGGTCGCGAGGCGGCGCATGGTGACGGCGTCGAGGCCTTCCGTGTCGGCGATCGCCACGGCGGCCTGGGCGATGCGCCGGGGGGTGAGCGTGGAGCGCGGGGCGGGGGCCGGGCGGTCCAGCCGCTCCCACAGGAAGGCGGGCTCCGGCCGCTCGGGCCGCTCCGGCTTCGCCTGCGGCTCCCGCTTTTTCCGAGGAGGCATGGGGTGAGCTCCTTTCAGGGCCGCCCAGTGTACAGAGTATCCGCATGTGGACAACGTACACACCGATGTGTACGTTGTATCGCGACGGATACGTTGTACACATCGAACGGAGTTCTCCATGAACGACCTCAACGACGGCCCCCTGCGGGTGGCGGTCCTCGTCGGCAGCACCCGGGACGGCCGCTTCGGACCCGTGGTGGCCGAGTGGACGGTCGGCCACATCGCGCAGCGCGAGGACCTGGAGGCCGACCTTGTCGACCTGGTCGAGACCCCGGTCCCGACCGTCATGCCGGCGTTCGGGCAGCAGCCGTCGGAGGAGGGCATGGCGCTGCTCGGCGCCGTCGCCCCGCGGCTGGCGGCGGCCGACGCGTTCGTCATCGTCACGCCGGAGTACAACCACAGCTACCCGGCGGCCCTGAAGAACGCGATCGACTGGCACAACCCGCAGTGGCACGCCAAGCCGGTCGCCTTCGTCTCCTACGGCGGTATCTCCGGCGGCCTGCGCGCGGTCGAACATCTGCGGGGCGTCCTGGCCGAACTGCACGCGGTGACCATCCGCAACACGGTCAGCTTCCACAACTACGGCGACAAGTTCGACGCGGACGGCAAGCCCCTGGACCCGGAGTGCGACGCCGCGGCCAAGTCCCTGCTCGACCAGCTGACGTGGTGGGGGCTCGCACTGCGGGACGCCCGCGCCGCCCGACCGTACACCGGCTGAGGCGGGGGAGCGCGGCCATGACCGGCGACGCCATGACCGGCGACCCGGGGGACACGCCCCCTCCCGTCCGGCGGAACTCTCCCTACCTGGGCATCTTCGGTCTGATGCTCGGCATCTTCCTGGCGACGCTCGACGGACAGATCGTCGGCGTCGCACTGCCGACCATCGTCGGCGACCTGGGCGGCCTCGACCACTTCTCCTGGGCCGTCACGTCCTACCTGCTCACCTTGGCCGCGACCACCCCGATCTGGGGCAAATTCGGCGACCTCTACGGCCGCAAAGGCGCCTACCTCTGGTCCGTGGTGCTCTTCCTGATCGGCACCGTGCTGTGCGGCCTCGCGCAGAACATGGGACAGCTCATCGCCTTCCGCGCCGCCCAGGGCCTCGGGGCCGGCGGTCTCATGGTCGGTGCGATGTCCATCATCGGCGTACTGATCCCCGCTCAGGACCGCGGCCGCGTCCAGTCGATGATCGGCGTGATGCTGCCCGTCGCCTTCGTCGGCGGGCCGCTGCTCGGCGGATTCATCACCGACGTCCTGGACTGGCGCTGGGTCTTCTACGTCAACGTGCCCTTCGGTATCGCCGCGCTGCTCGCCGTCGGCAAGGGCGTACGCCTGCCACAAGCGCGCGTCGGCGGACGGATCGACTACCCCGGTACGGCCCTGCTGACCGCCGCCATCCTGTCCCTCACCCTGCTGGCCGGCTGGGGCGGCACCCGCTACGACTGGACCTCACCGCAGATCGTGCTGCTCGGCGCGGTGGCCGCCGTGGCCCTCGCCGCCTTCATCCGGGTGGAACGGCGCGCGACGGAGCCCGTCATCCCGCTGCGGCTGTTCCGCAGCCGCGACTTCACCCTCGCCCAGGCCCTCAGCTTCCTGGTCGGCGCCGCGCTGATCTCGGTGGCGAGCTACCTGCCCCAGTACATGCAGTTCGTGCAGGGCTCCTCCTCCACCGTCAGCGGCATGCAGGGCCTGCCCCTGATGATGGGCATGCTGGCGGCGCAGCTCATCACCGGCCGGCTGATGGACCGGGGCGGTCTGGAACGCGTGGTGCCGATCACCGGCGCCGCCCTCACCGTCACCGGCGTGTTCCTGCTGCTCCTGCTCGACACCGGCACCCCGGTGTTCGCCGCCTCGGCGCTCCCCCTGGTGTTCGGCGCCGGCGTCGGCATGCTGATGCAGAGCACGCTGCTCACCACGATGAGCACCGCCCCGCCGCGCGACATGGGCGCCGCCACCGGCACCGTCACCCTGCTGCGTACGATCGGCGGCTCACTCGGCGTCGCCGCCCTCGGCGCCGTACACATCGGCCGGATGACGGCCGAACTGGCCGACCGGCTCGGCCACCGCACCGCCGAACAGCTCACCTCCACGGGCGAGGTGACCCCGTCCTCGGTCGACAGGATGCCCGCCCAGATGCGCCACGCCGTCCAGGAGGCGTTCATCGGCGGACTGCACGGCGTCCTCATCGGCACGGCCGTCCTCGCCGCGGCCGCCTTCGCCCTCGCCTGGTTCGTCCGGGGGAAGGCGGCCGCCGAGCCGTCCGATCCGGCCGAAGAGACGGACCGGGCGCGAATCCCGGCCACGGCCACGGACTGAAGCCTTGTCACGTACCCCGACAGAGAAAGCAGACCACCACCATGCCCAGCACCTCCGCCACGCGCGCCAAGGACATCCTTCTGCGCCCCTTCGCCCTGGGTGGCCTCACCCTTCCTAACCGGATCGTGATGGCGCCGATGACCCGTGAGTTCTCGCCCGGCGGCGTACCGGGCGAGGACGTGGCGGCGTACTACGCCCGGCGGGCCGCGGGCGGGGTCGGCCTGATCATCACTGAGGGGACGTACATCGGTCATGAATCGGCGGGCAGCAGTGACCGCGTCCCCCGTATCCACGGAGAACAGGCCCTGGCGGGCTGGGCCGGGGTGACGGGCGCGGTGCACGGCGCCGGCGGGAAGATCATGTCGCAGTTGTGGCATGTGGGCATGGACCGCAAGCCCGGCACCCCGCCCGTGCCCGCCGCCCCGCCCATGGGCCCCTCCGGGATCGCTGTCGACGGTACGGAGTCCGGCCGGGCGATGACCCAGACGGACATCGACGATGTCGTCGCGGCCTATGCCACGGCTGCCTTGGCTGCCCAGCGGATCGGGTTCGACGGCGTCGAGGTCCATGCGGGCCACGGCTATCTCATCGACCAGTTCCTCTGGGAGCGGACCAACCGGCGCACCGACGCCTACGGCGGCAACCTCGCCGCCCGCTCCCGCTTCGCCGCCGATGTCGTCGCCGCGGTCCGCGGGGCGGTCTCCCCGGACTTCCCGATCACCTTCCGGTTCTCACAGTGGAAGATGGGCGCCTACGACGCCAGGCTCGCCCGCTCGCCGCAGGAACTCGAAGCCCTGCTCGCCCCGCTGGCGGACGCCGGAGTCGACGCCTTCCACTGCTCCACCCGCCGCTTCCACCAGCCCGAGTTCGAAGGGTCCGAGCTCAACCTCGCAGGCTGGGCGAAGAAGCTCACGGGCAAGCCCGCGATCTCGGTCGGTGCGATCGGCCTCGACAACGAGTTCACCGATGTGATCCAGGGCCGGCAGGGCGAGGTCACGGGCATCGGAGAACTGCTCGACCGGATGGAGCGCGACGAGTTCGACCTCGCGGCGGTCGGCCGCGCGCTGCTCGGCGACCCCGACTGGCTCACCAAGGTCCTGACCGACCGCACAGCGGACCTCAGCCCGTTCCACGTGGGCCTGCTCGCCGCCCTGAACTGAGTTGAGCTGAGCTGCCATGCAGACCAAGGTCTGACTCCCCTTGTCTCGTATGCGCCTCAAGGCGGATGCCCTCCCGCCTTGAGGACGGATGTGGCCCCCGATGGCGCGTGACAACCTCCGGGATGTCGAACTCCGGGATCTCGAACTCCGGGATGTCCAAGCCAGCTCGTACAGGAGCCCCCTCATGCCCACCAGCGCGCCGCCACCCGCCCTCTCGCCCCTCGCGACCGCCGCCCCCGTCCCCCCGTGGGCCAGACGCGCGGCGGCCGCGACCTTATGGACATCCTTGCCTTCCGCGCTGTGGCGGTTCGCCGTGGTGCTCGGTGTTCCGTTGGGGCTCGCCGAGTCCGAGTACGACTCGATGCTCATACCCGGATGGGGATATCTCGTCCTGCCGTTGCTGTCAGCGGTGCAGGAGGCGCTGGCCTTCCTGACACTGGGGCTGGTACGGCCGTGGGGCGAGGTGTGGCCGCGCTGGATCCCCCGCCTGAGAGGCCACCGCATCCCCGTGTACGCCGCGGTCGTGCCCGCGGCGCTGGGCGCGGTCGCCTGCACGGTCTACGGCGCGCTCTTCGCCTGGACGACGCTGCACGCCGACATGGAGGTCACGCAGTGGGGGGAGTGGCTGATGAACGCCTGCTACGTGCCGATGGTGGCGTGGGGGCCGCTGCTGGGTGTCGTCACCGTGCACTACTACCGGCGCCGCACACGCGGCTGGACGCATGCCGACGGCGATCGCCGATGAGTTCCGGCGGCGGGATCGGTCTGCCCTTCTGGGGCCAGGAGAAAGACCCGGACCGGAAGGAAGGGCAGCCATGGCGAACGTCGACGTCGTCCGCGCATGCATGGAGAGCTACCTCGCACAGGACCGTGACACCGCGGACCGGCTGATCGCCGAGGATTTCGTCTTCACGAGCCCGCAGGACGACCACATCGACAAGGCCGCGTTCTTCGAACGCTGCTTCCCCACGGTCGACCGCCTCCGGTACCAGAAGGTCCTGGAAGCGGTCCCCGCCGGGGGCGACGACGTCTTCCTCCTCTACGAGTACGAACTGAAGGCCGGCGGACGCTATCGCAACGTCGAGCTGATCACCGTACGGGACGGAAGGCTCACCGAGACCCAGGTCTTCTTCGGCGGCCGGGTCCGGGAGACATGAGCGTCCGAACTCCACGGTCACGCGTCGACGGGGGTGGGGCTGGACAGCCGGAGGTCCTGACCGGGCCCGACCCGTGTCAGGCGGTGAAGCCGCCGTCGATGGTAAGGCTGGCCCCCGTGATGTAGCCGGCCTCCGGGCCGGCCAGGTAGGAGACCAGTCCGGCGATCTCCTCCGGGGTCGCTATGCGGGAGAGCGCGAGCCACTGGAGCATGGCATCCGCGGCCGGGCTGTCGGCCGACATGCGGTCGTTGGCGGTCGGGCCGGGTTGGATGTTGTTCACGTTGATGCCACGCGGGCCCAGGTCCCTGGCCAGGCCGCGCACCAGTCCGGCTATGGCCGCCTTGGTCATGGCGTAGGCGGCGCCCCCGGCGAAGGGAACGCGCTCGGCGTTCACGCTGCCGATGGTGATGATCCGTCCGCCGTCGCCGAGATGGGGAAGCGCGGCCCGGATGACGTGGAGGACGCCGCGCACATTCACATCAATCATCCGATCGATCTGTTCGGGTGCGAGTTCCTCCACGCGGCCGACAGCGGCCACACCGGCGTTGCTGACCAGGACGTCCAGGCGCCCGAAAGCGGCGGCTGTCCGTTCGACCGCTGCAGTGACAGCCTCAGGGTCGGCAGCATCGGCCTGCAGACTCAGTGCGCGCCCGCCGGCATGTTCGATCTCCCGCACGACCTGATCCGCGCGGTCCGGCGAAGCTGAGTAGGTGAGCGCCACCCGCATGCCGTCGCAGGCCAGGCGCCGTGCGATGGCCGCCCCGATGCCGCGCGACCCGCCGGTGACCAGGACCACTTTTTCCACGCCCATGCTCATGCGCAACCGCCTCCGCAGGACGACACCCAATCACGTCGATACTCATCGAACACTACGATGATCATCGACATGGCGGCAAGCCTCCGCTACGCTCGCCAGGGTGAGCACGCCGATCGAGACACCCCACCCGAGCCCTGCCGACCTGCGATTGGCCACGGTCCTGGCGGCACTGGCCGACCCCGCGCGACTGTGCGCCGTGCGCATGTTGGCCGCGATAGGCGAATCGCCGTGCGCGGAATTGCAGCAGGCGGCGGGGCTCGCCATCAGTCGGTCGACCTTCTCCCATCACCAACGTGTGCTGCGCGAAGCCGGTGTGCTCAAAGTCCGAGTGGACGGGGCCCGGCGCATGCTCAGCGTGCGCCGCGATGAGCTCGACGCCTGCTTCCCCGGCCTCCTCGACGCGGTGCTCGCCACCGCCCCGGAACGTATCGGCGCGCGGTGATACACCCCGTCAGGTTCATTGTCCCTACCGCTCAGAGCGCGGCCCTGAGCCGCTGAGCGGTATCCGGTACGACGCCTGACGGCCCTCGATGATGACCGCGATCCCGTCGAGCAGTGACCCAGGCCGAACTCGAAGCGTTCGTCGAGGCGGAGGTCGTAGCCGTCTGGGAGGGAGGCGGTGAGGCGGGTGAACGTCGGGTAGCGGGGGAGGCGGTGATCGTGGCGTGGCGTTCGACGACTATGAGCGGCGCCTGCGGCTGTTCGTCGGGCTCAATCGGGCGCTGGCCACGGAGAATCCGGGCGGGCCGGCCTCCGAGGCCTCGGTCGAGCGGGCCAAGAACGCGATCTCGCTATAACCAGGCCAATCGGTCATCAGGAGGCGGCCGTCGCGTAGGCGCGGGGTGGGAGGGCGCCGGGTCGTGCGCCCCGACCACCCCATGGCCACCGGGCTCCACCGTCACCCCCATCTAATCTCCCGCACACCCTGGTACTGGGCGTGGCCCGCGTCGGACGGGTCTCCGCCGTGGACCTTGGCCAGTGCGCGCTTGACCAGACGGTCGGTCGTGACGGCCCGGCTAATTTTTTCTTTGATGGTATTGGTGTACGACTTCGCCATGTCCCGTGCCAACCGCGAATCGTCACCCTCAGGAGGATCGAAACGCACGGTGCCGTCGGAGTTGTCGGAGAACTTGTACCCATAGGCCTCCGCCGTTACGACGACCTTCTTGACTATGTCCTGCATCTCAGTCAGCTGGTCATACGCGTCGTTCAGGATGGCATAGATGCTGCTGGCTTCCTTGTACAGGTCCTCGAACTCTTTCACGGTCTTGCGGACGAATTCATGCGTGACGGTCGCGTTGAGCCCAGCCCACCGCGCACCCTCCGACTTCTTCAGCAGGCCCGAACGCGCATCGCTCTCCAGCTTCTTCAGACCATCGACAACGGACTTCCAGTCGTCGGCTGCGAGCATGAGATTTGACAGATCGACCTCGACGAGATCCGTGTAAGTGAGAGTCCCCATCGTCATTCCCCCGTTTCCGCTACTTCACTATCTTGGATATCTCGGAAACGCTGACGGCCGAGCCGTCCCGGTGTCGAAGCGAGGCCGCGATCAGCTCGTCGTCTTTCGCGTGACTCTTCTTCGAGTAGTCCAGGTGATTGGAGATATGGGCGCACATCTGCAGCATGGTGTTCACCTGGGAAGTCCAGACGGACACCGTCGTGCTCAGCTCGTCGCCCATGGTGAAGTTGCGGTCGCTCATCGACTTGGCCGCCTGCATGGACGACCCCACGCCGTCCTCGTACGCCCCGGCCCCGGCGATGTCGGCCGCCTTCTGCAGCTGCCCGTGCAGGACGAAGGCCTCGTGTCCCACGGCGCCCAAGTCGTCCTGATGAACGATGAGATCGGAGGCCTTGCCGCCGTCCTTGCCCCCGCCGCCACCGCCGGCCGCGGCAAGTTGGTTGAGTCGCGTATGGGCGCTCTGCTGCCCGGCCGCGTCCGCCTTGAGCTGAGACCACTCGCTGTCGAACGACATTTCCCCGTTACCTCCCGAAAAGAACATCAGCGCGTCCGGTGCCGCGGCCGTCGCTCCCCTGGCTCGCCGCACCACATCGCGAATTGAAACGCATGCTAGCTGAATTGGATTACATCACTCCGGCTGCGGCCGGGCAAAGTCAGCCTCGATTCGTCAGCGGGGTTCGATTGCTGATCGATCCGGCGGTTCGCCCGTAATGTTCTTGGCCGGTGCGGGATGGGCTGTCGCGTGATGCCGCGGCTGCGCCGGGTTCCATGGGCTCGGAGACTGCGAAGGTCCCTTTTTCCTACCCGTACGCGACAAATTCCGATTCGAGGATCACCTTCGGCTGGGCGGCGGCCGGGCCCCAGGAGCAGCGGATCGACCACCGCGACATCGAGGGGCGGACGGCGGTCACGGCGCGGCGTTCGACGACTACGAGCGGCGCCTGCGGCCGTTCGTCGCGGTCAACCAGGCGCCGGCCACGGAGAATCCCGGCGGGCCGGCCTCCGAAGAGCCGGTTGAGCGGGCCGACACCTTGGGCTTCCCATGGCCACCGGGCTCCACCGTCACGACTCCCCTGTTATACGTCCAGCAGAGAGTGGTACTGGGCGTGGCCCGCGTCGGACGGGTCTCCGCCGTGGATCTTGGCCAGTGCGCGCTGGGCCAGAAGGTCGGTCGTGGCGGCCCGGCGAATTTCTTGATTGACGGCTTCGGTGTACGACTGCGTGGAGTCCAGTGACCACCGCGACCCGCCCTCCCCGGACTCATGGAAACTCACGGTGCCGTCGGAGTCGTCGGAGACCGTGAATCCGTCTTCCTGCGCCCTTGCGACGAGCCACTTGACTTTGGACTGAATCCTGGTCAGCTGGTCATACGCGTCGTCCAGGATGGCGTAGATGCTGCTGGCCTCCTTGTGCAGGTCCTCGAACTCTTTCGCGGTCTTGCGGACGAATTCATGCGTGACAGTCGCGTTGAGCCCAGCCCACCGCGCACCCTCCGACTTCTTCAGCAGGCCCGAACGCGCATCGCTCTCCAGCTTCTTCAAACCATCGACAACGGACTTCCAGTCCGTGACCGCGGTACTGAGCTTTCCCAGACCGACCCCGACGAGATCCGTGTAAGTGAGGGTCCCCATCGTCATTCCCCCGTTTCCGCTACTTCACCATCTTGGATATCTCGGAAACGCTGACGGCCGAGCCGTCCCGGTGTCGCAACGAGGCCGCGATCAGCTCCTCGCCCCCGCCGCCGGCCGCGGCAAGCTGGTTGAGTCGCGTATGGGCGCTCTGCTGCCCGGTCGCGTCGGCCTCGAGCTGAGACCACTCGCTGTCGAACGACATTTCCCCGTTACCTCCCGAAGAGGACATCAGCGCGCCCGGCGCTGCGGCCGTCCCTCATCTGGCCCGCCGCACCACATCGCGAATAAAACGCATGCTAGTCGAATCGGATGACATCACTCCGGCTGCGGCAGGGCAAAGTCAGCCTCGATTCGTCAGCGCGGTATCGCTCAGTCGAGGTCGCCGTTGCCGTCGCCGTCGCGCAGCCGGGTCAGGGTCTGTTCCAGCTCGGCCTGGAGCACGCGGCCCGCCGTATCCGCGTCGCCCCGCTCGACGGCCTTGACCAGGGCGGAGTGGGCCTCGTCGCCCGGGTTCGGTGTCCCGGTGGCCCCGGTGCGCAGGGCGAGCAGGTCCACCAGGTCGATCAGGGCCTGCCGCAGCCGAGGGACGAACTCGGCGAACAGATCGATGAGTACGGGGTTGTGCGCGGCGCCGACCACCGCCGCGTGCAGTGCGATGTCCGCGTCCACGAACGCGGCGTCGTCGCCCGCGGCGGCGGCGCTCCGGGCGTCCAGCGCCGCGTTCAGGGTGGTGAGGTCGGCGTCGGTGCGGCGCAGCGCGGCCAAGCGGGCGGCCTGGACCTCGACCAGCATGCGCACCTCGAAGACGTCGGTGACGGCCGCGCGGCGGAGCCGGGCGGGCCAGCCCTCGGCGGGCTCGGTGGCGATGACGAAGACGCCGGAGCCCTGGCGGGCCTGCACCAGCCCCGCGCCCGCCAGGACACGGATCGCTTCGCGCACGGTGGAGCGGCCCACGCCCAGGGTCTTGGCCAGGGTGGTCTCGCCGGGGAGCCGGGTGCCGACCGGCCAATGGCCTCCGGTGATCTCCTCGCGCAGCCGCGCGGCCGCCTGTTCGATCAGCGGCGTGGGGCGGAGGGCGGCCAGCGGCATCCGGTTCACCTTTCAAGGAGCAGGTCCTCGAGTAAGTTCTCAGCTTGTCTGAGGACCTGACATGTGGCTAGCCTATCCCGCATGTCGCTGCGCGGACTCCTTCTTCTCGGCTGCCGCGGCGGGGCCTGACCGGACCGGCACCCCGCCGCGGAGTGCCGTGCTTGCCGGTCGACCCCGATCGAGCGAAGGACATCCCGGCCTCATGGCTGTTCAGTACGACGAGCCCATCCAGCACAACACCCCCGCGCCCCCGGCACTCCGCACCCCGCACGGGCCCCTCCCCGCCGACGCCCCCTCCTGGAACCCGCAGCGCCCCAGCGCCATGCCGCACCACCGCTACCGGTCCGTGTACGACAGGGTCGCGGTACCGCTGACCGGCGACCGCACCTGGCCGGGCCGCCGGATCGAACGGGCGCCACTGTGGGTGCCGGTGGATCTGCGCGACGGCAACCAGGCCCTGGCCGAGCCGATGGACACCCCGCGCAAGCGCCGGATGTTCGATCTCCTGGTGGCGATGGGCTTCAAGGAGATCGAGGTCGGCTACCCCTCCGCGAGCCAGACCGACTTCGACTTCGTACGCCACCTCGCGGAGAGCGACGCGGTCCCCGCCGATGTGACCGTGGTGGTCTTCACCCCGGCCCGCCGCGATCTGATCGAGCGGACGTACGCCGCCATCGAGGGCCTGCCCCGCTCGGTGGTGCATCTGTACACCGCCACCGCCCCCGTCTGGCGCGAGGTGGTGCTCGGCCGTGGCCGCGCCGAGGTGTACGGGATGATCCGGGACGCCGCCGGGCAGCTGGCCCGGCTCGCCGAGGCGCGCCCCGAGAACATCCGGTTCCAGTTCTCCCCGGAGGTTTTCAACCTCACCGAACCCGACTTCGTACTGGAGGTCTGCAACGGCCTCACCGAGTTGTGGGACGCCTGCCCCGAGCGGCCGGTGATCCACAACCTGCCCGCCACCGTCGAGTGCGCCACCCCCAATGTGTACGCCGACCAGATCGAGTACATGCACCGCCACCTGGAGCGGCGCTCGGACGTCGTCCTCTCCGTGCATCCGCACAACGACCGGGGCACCGGGGTCGCCTGCGCGGAGCTGGCCGTGCTGGCGGGCGCCCAGCGGGTCGAGGGCTGTCTGTTCGGCAACGGCGAGCGGACGGGCAATGTGGACCTGGTCACGCTCGCCCTGAACCTCTACGCCCAGGGCGTGGACCCGATGATCGACTTCTCCGATATCGACGCGATCCGCGACACCGTCGAGCACTGCAACCGGCTGCCGGTCCACCCCCGCCACCCCTACGGCGGCGAGCTGGTCCATACGGCCTTCTCCGGCACCCACCAGGACGCCATCAGCAAGGGGCTGGCCGAGCACGCCCGGCGGGCCGCCGAGTCCGGGGTGCCGGAGGGTCAGGCGCCGTGGGCGGTGCCGTATCTGCCGATCGACCCGGCCGACGTGGGACGCAGCTACGAGGCCGTGATCCGCGTCAACAGCCAGTCGGGCAAGGGCGGTATCGCCCATCTGCTCCAGGCGCACTACGGTCTGGACCTGCCCAAGCGGCTGCGCGCCGACTTCTCCCGCATCGTGCAGGCCGCCACCGACAACAGCGGCCGGGAGGCCGCGGCCGAGGACCTGTGGGAGCTGTTCCGTACGTCGTATCTCGTCCCCGGTCACGACGACGGCCCGGTCACCCTCGGGTCATGGACGACCGAGGAGACCGGCCCCGGTCGGCACCGCTTCGTCTGTGAGCTGCGCACGGGCGACGACAAGCGTGTGTACGAGGGCACGGGCAACGGGCCGCTGTCCGCCTTCGCCGACGCCCTGGCCGGTGCCGGGATCGCCGTAGACATCCTCCACTACGCCGAGCACGCGACCGCCGCCGGACCCGGCAGCCCCGCCATGGCCTATGCCGAATGCCGCGTCGGTGACAGCACGCGGTGGGGCGCCGGTCAGGACACCTCCGTGCTCACCGCGTCGGTGCACGCCGTGCTGGCCGCCGTGAACCGGGCGCGGGTGTGGTGACGGTTGGGGTGAGGTGAAGGACTGATGCGGTGAGGGGGCGGTGCGCCGGTGCTCGGTTGGACGCCGAGTCAGGACGCCGAGTCAGGACGCTGGGTCAGGACGCCGAGTCGGGACACCGAGTCAGGACGTCGGCTCAGATGCCGAGCTTGGCGGCCTGGAGCTTGGCCACCGCCTCCTTGTCGCCCTCCAACTCGACCCGGGCGGCGTCCTGGCGGCCGAACAGAAACACCGCCAGCTCGCTCGGTTCCGCGGTGACCGTGACCACCGGGGTGCCGCGGTGCGCCACCACCGTACGGCCGTCCGGGCGGCGCAGCACCAGGCCGACCGGGGACTTACGGCCGACCGTCTTGGCGATCCGCTCGATCCGGGACCACAGCGCGTCGGCGAAGACCGGGTCGATCTCGCGCGGCTGCCAGTCCGGCTGGGCCCGGCGGACGTCCTCGGCGTGGATGTAGAACTCGACGGTGTTGGCCGCCTCATCCACCTGCTTGACGGCGAACGGCGACATCCGCGGCGGGCCCTCGCGGAAGAGCTGGATCAGCTCCTCGTGCGGCTTCGCGGCGAACTCCGCCTGGACCCGGTCCAACCGCCCGGCCAGCGGCTTGAGCAGCAGACCGGCGGCCGCGTCCGCGCGGCGCTCGCGGACCACCAGATGGGCGGCCAGGTCATGGGTGGTCCAGCCCTCGCACAGCGTCGGGGCATCGGAGCCGGCGGTCTCCAACAGGTCGGCCAGCAGCAGCCGTTCGCGCCTCGCGTGAGTGGACATACCGCCCACCCTACGGCCGCCGTCCGGCCCCCGCCACCGGCGCCGGGCCGTCGCTGTTGGGCCGCGACCACTCCTGGGCCGCGATCCCCTCTTGCTTCCCGTCAGTCTTGCGTCCCGTCACCCCGGAAGCGGCTTGGTCAGCTTCTTGCCACCCGGGCCCGAGCTGAGCGTCAGCGCGCAGGAGACCTGGTCCTCGCCCCGGATCCGGTAGGTGGCCAGCGCCGGATAGAGCGCGTAGTAGTAATACATCCGGCCGTCGTTCGGTATGGACTTCAGTCGCTTCTTGGCATCCGTCTCGCACAGCGAGAGCGCCTTGTCCTGAATGGCCTTCTCGGTGGAGAAGTCCCCGGTCAGCGTCTCGTTGGCGACCACCTCACCGTCGTGCGGACTGCTGCACCCCCGCTTCTCGATCTTCGTCACGCTGCTGTCGAGCGCGGGGTGGTCGAAGCACTCGCCGGGCTTGAGCACCGCATACGGCACCAGGTCGCCGGGGCCTCCCGACTCGGAGGCCGAGGGGGACGTACCGCCGTCGGAGGCGTCGCTGCCGCCGCCCAACGGCGCGCCCTCTCCGGGGTCCGCCGAGCCGGACGCTCCCTCGGACGGGGAGGCGGAGGCCGACGGGGAAGCCGAGGCCGAGGGGGAGTCCGACGACTTCGCGTCGGCCGACGCGGGTGCCGTCTCCTTGCCGGATGCCTCGCTCTTGTCGCCGTCGTCGCGCGTGCCGATGAGAATCCCGCCGATGACCAGCGCGCCCGCCACCACCGCGGCAATGGCTATCGCCGCGGTCCTGCCCCCGCCCGGACCAGGGCGCGGCGGCGGGGGCGGCAGCGGGCCGGGGGCAAAGGCGCCGGGCGGGAGCGCGCCCGGCGGAAGCGACCCGAAGGGCAGCGGACCGGGAGCCGGGGCGCCGGGAGGCAGTGCGCCGGCGGGCGGTCCGAAGCCGCCGGACGGCGGCAGCTGGCCCTGCGGTGCGGGCAGGCCGGGCTGCGCGGGCGGCCCGAAACCCTGCTCCGGAGGCGGCCCGAAGCCCTGTCCCTGGCTCTGCTCGGGCGGTGGCCCGAAACCTTGCTCCGGCGGCGGCCCGAACCCCCCGCCGTTTCCAGACCGGTTGGAGTCGTTCGGCGACGGCGGAAACGTCATGCCCGAAGCATGCCCCATCCCACCGACAACCGAGCCATCGGGCTCCGCGGTGGGACCCGACTTCGGCCCGATCCCTGCCCCCTGTCTCGGGGAGTGCGGAATCAGTCCCCGGAGTGGGGAGTGCAGAATGGTCGCATGACCGGCTCCGACCGCCCCTCCGCCCTCGACCCGGCCCTCGCCGCCCGCCTCAAGCGCAACGCCGACGGCCTCGTCCCCGCCATCGCCCAGCAGTACGACACCGGCGAGGTGCTGATGCTCGGCTGGATGGACGACGAGGCGCTGCACCGCACCCTCACCACCGGCCGGGCCACCTACTGGAGCCGCAGCCGCCAGGAGTACTGGGTCAAGGGCGACACCTCCGGCCACATACAACTGGTCAAGTCCGTGGCCCTCGACTGCGACGCCGACACCGTCCTGGTGAAGGTCGACCAGGTCGGCGCGGCCTGTCACACCGGCGACCGCACCTGCTTCGATTCCGACGTCCTGCCGCTCGGCCAGTAGGCTCGCCAGCCATGACCCAGGGTGCGCACACGATGGACCTCGAGACCTTCCGCAAGCTGGCGGCCGACCGCCGCGTCATCCCCGTCACCCGGCGGCTGCTCGCGGACGGCGACACCCCGGTCGGCCTGTACCGCAAGCTCGCCGCCGAGCGCCCCGGCACCTTCCTCCTGGAGTCCGCCGAGAACGGCCGGTCCTGGTCCCGCTACTCCTTCATCGGCGTACGCAGCGCCGCCACCCTCACCGAGCGTGACGGCCAGGCGCACTGGCTGGGCACCCCGCCCGTCGGCGTCCCCACCGAGGGCGATCCGCTGCAGGCGCTGCGCGCGACCATCGAGACCCTGCACACACCCCGCGACCTCGGCGGTCTTGTCCATCTGCCGCCGTTCACCGGCGGCATGGTCGGCTACCTCGGCTACGACATCGTGCGCCGCCTGGAGAAGATCGGCGAGAGCGGCCGGGACGATCTGCGGCTGCCCGAGCTGACCATGCTGCTCACCTCGGATCTCGCCGTGCTCGACCACTGGGACGGCACGGTCCTGCTGATCGCCAACGCGATCAACCACAACGACCTCGCCACGGGCGTCGACGAGGCGTACGCGGACGCCGTGGCGCGGCTCGACGCGATGGCCGCCGACCTGGCCCGCCCCGTCCCCACGGACCCCACCGCCCTTCCCGCCTCCGAGCTCCCCGAGTACACCGCTCTATGGGGCGGGCCGGACTTCATGGCGGCCGTGGAGGACATCAAGGAGCGCATCCGGGCGGGCGAGGCCTTCCAGGTCGTGCCCTCCCAGCGGTTCGAGACGCCCTGCGCGGCGAGCGCCCTGGACGTCTACCGCGTGCTGCGGGCCACTAACCCGAGCCCGTATATGTACCTCTTCCGCTTCGACGGGTTCGACGTCGTGGGCTCGAGCCCGGAGGCGCTGGTCAAGGTCGAGGACGGCCGGGCGATGGTGCACCCGATCGCCGGTACGCGCCCCCGCGGCGCCACCCCGCAGGAGGACGCCGCCCTCGGCGACGAACTCATCGCCGACCCCAAGGAGCGTGCCGAGCACCTGATGCTCGTCGACCTCGGCCGCAACGACCTCGGCCGGGTCTGCGAGCCCGGCAGCGTCGAGGTCGTCGACTTCATGTCGATCGAGCGCTACAGCCATGTCATGCACATCGTCTCCACCGTGACCGGCCGGCTCGCCGAGGGCCGTACGGCCTTCGACGTGCTCACCGCCTGCTTCCCCGCCGGCACCCTCTCCGGCGCCCCCAAGCCGCGCGCCATGCAGATCATCGAGGAGCTCGAGCCCAGCCGCCGCGGCCTGTACGGGGGCTGTGTCGGATATCTCGATTTCGCCGGCGACTCCGACACCGCGATCGCCATCCGTACGGCGCTGCTGCGGGACGGGACCGCGTACGTCCAGGCCGGCGCGGGCATCGTCGCCGACTCCGACCCGGTGGCGGAGGACGCGGAGTGCCGGAACAAGGCGGCGGCGGTGCTGCGGGCCGTGCATACGGCGGGGCGGCTGGAGCGGGGCTGAACCCGGGTTTTCGGCGTCGAATCAGGCAAACCGTATCCCCGCGGCGGGGCTGTCCGACCCGTGGGGGATAGTGGTACGCGTGAGTGCAGCAGCCGTACCCCAGCCCCGGGCCCATCACGAGCCCACCGCCTCAGCCGAGCGCGGCCGTAGACGCAGCCTCGGCGTCGCCCTGCTGTCCGGCGCGCTCGGCGCCGCGCTCGTGCTGCTGGCCACCAGCCGCACCTGGGCCAAGGGCACGGCGGCGGTCGCCAAGGGCACCCTGCCGCAGCATGCCAACGGTGACGACATCACCGGGCTGCCCGGAGCGCTGGCGGTCGTCGGCCTCGCCGCGCTCGTCGCGGTGTTCGCCGTCAAGCGCGTCGGGCGCTGGGTCGTCTCCGGACTGCTGGCCCTCAGCGGGGCGGGCATCGTGGTCAGCGCGCTGCTCGGCGCGTCCGACAAGGCGGCGCTCGAGGAGAAGGCGTCCCAGGCGACCGGCCTGGCCGACAGCGCCATCCACGACGTCGCGTACACCCCGTGGCCGTGGGTCGCCATGGTGGGCGGGCTCCTGCTGCTGCTCGCCGGGTTGCTCGCGCTGGGCTACGGCCGCCACTGGCCCGCCATGTCCGGCCGGTACGAGCGCGCGGGAGACGGCAAGGGGAGCCGCGGCCCGGCGGCGCGGGCGCGGCGCGGTGCGGCGGCCGCCGGGGATCCGGAGCGGCCCGAGGAGCTGTGGAAGGCGCTTGACCGGGGCGAGGATCCGACGGAGCGGTCGGCGGGCCGCGAGGCCTGAGCGGTTAGGACCCCCCGCTCAAGACATTTGCGCGGGTCGGGGACAATGGCGTGGGAGCGTTCGCCCCGCGCGCCCGGAACCCGGGGGCAGTAGAGCAACGAGGAGTATTCATGGCGGGTAACAACCACGGACACACCCCGGCCGCCTGGACCGGCGTCACCATCGCCTTCATCGGCTTCTGTGTCGCCGGTGCGTTTGTCGTGCTGGCCAACCCGATCGGCTTCTGGGCGGGCATGGTCGTGGTGGCCCTCGGCGGCGTGGTCGGCCTGGCGATGCGCGCGGCCGGCCTCGGCATGGTGCCGAAGCGGCAGCCCCAGGTGCAGCGGGCGGCCCAGCCGCAGGCGCAGACCCAGCAGTAGGCCGCGGCCGGGTCGGGGGCGACCCGGCAGGTCTGTTTCGAGGCGCGGCGCGGGGTCCGGGCGCTGCGGCCGTACGGTCGTAGCGCCGTACGGAGGCAGCTGCGCGGATCCTGAGCTGCGCCTTCTTGTATCCGCGGGGAGACTCGGCGATGTGACCGAGGAAACACCTGCGCCGACGGACGTTCCGGGGGACGGCCTTGGGGCCGGCGGCCGTGGGCTCGGTGGCCGTGGGGTCGGGCTGGTGCGTCGGCTGGGGGCCCCTGTGGGCGCGCTTGCGGCGGTCGTGGCCGCCTTCGCCTTCGTCGGGCTCGTCGACCCCAACGAGCCGGGCCACTACCCCGCCTGCCCGCTGCTGCGGCTCACCGGCGTGTACTGCCCCGGCTGCGGCGGGCTGCGCAGCGCGTACGCGATCGCTCATGGCGAACCGTTCACCGCGCTCGGGGCCAATGCGCTCGCCGTCCTCGGCTACCTCGGGTTCGCCGTGGTGTGGCTGCGGTGGTTCGTGGCCTGCGTACAGGGGCGGCGGACGGTGGGGGTGGCGGGGCCGGTGGTCCCGCTGCGGGCCGTACATGGGTGGGTGCTCGGCGGGGTGGTTCTCGGTTTCACGGTTATCCGGAACTTCCCCTTCGGAGGTTTCCTCACGCCGTGACCGTTGACTTGATGGGGGTACCCGTTGGTTCCGTATCGGGTTCACGGCGGCGGATTGTGCAGGTCCGCGTCAACCGGATGCGAGACCTCGGTTCTCCGCCAGATACCATCGCAGTGCCTGGTGAAGTGCTCGTCCCTCGGAGGACGACCGCTGGGCCAGTAGTGATCAGAAGCTCCATCCCCGTCCGGAAGGGGGCCGCTCGCGTGAGTGTGCTCGACGAGATCATCGACGGAGTCCGTGCCGACCTCGCGGAGCGGCAGGCGCGCGTCACCCTCGACGAGCTCAAGGAGCGGGCCGCCAAGGCACCCGAGGCCAAGGACGGCGCCGCCGCGCTCAAGGGCGACAGCGTCAAGGTGATCTGCGAAGTCAAGCGGTCCAGCCCTTCCAAGGGCGCGCTCGCCGCGATCGCCGACCCGGCCCGGCTCGCCGCCGACTACGAGGCGGGCGGCGCCGCGGTCATCAGCGTCCTCACGGAGCAGCGCCGGTTCGGCGGGTCGCTGGCCGACCTGGAGGCCGTGCGGGCCAAGGTCGACATCCCGGTGCTGCGCAAGGACTTCATCGTCACCTCGTACCAGCTGTGGGAGGCGCGGGCGTACGGCGCGGATGTCGCCCTGCTCATCGTCGCCGCGCTGGACCAGGAGGCGCTGGTCTCGCTCATCGAGCGTGCCGAATCGATCGGGCTGACGCCGCTGGTCGAGGTGCACGACGAGGAGGAGGCCGCGCGGGCGGTCGACGCGGGGGCGCGGGTGATCGGCATCAACGCGCGGAACCTGAAGACGCTCGAGGTGGACCGCGGGAACTTCGCGCGCGTCGCGCCCGAGATCCCGGACCGCATCGTGAAGATCGCGGAGTCGGGTGTGCGCGGCCCCCACGATCTGATCGCCTACGCGAACGACGGCGCGGACGCCGTGCTGGTGGGCGAGTCCCTGGTCACCGGCCGCGATCCGAAGGGCGCTGTCGCGGACCTGGTCGCGGCTGGTGCGCACCCGGCGCTGCGGCACGGGCGGGACTGAGGCCGCCATGGACACGTACGCGCGCCTGGCCCGGGGGTGCCGCCCCCGTGGCTGCCGTGCGCCCGCCAGGCGGGTGCGGGGGCGACGTGTGCGCTACCACATCGGATGCGAGCCGGGGCAGGTCAACGGGCGCCGATGGCGTGGCGCGCGTCGCGCTGCGCGCTGAGGTTGCGCGGGGTGCGCTGAGCGTTCGTGGTGGGTGCCGGGGGCGGGGCCTCCGGGGCTGTCACCCTGGACCGTATATTTACGGCGCCGCGGCAGCCGATATGCGGCTCCGCCGCGTGGCCGGAAGCGTGGTGTTGCCCGGAACTTGGCGCCACAAATACACGTAAGCGTCCAGGGCACCACCCCTGCACCCCCACCCCCTCCCGCCTCGTCGGCGACTCCCAGCCGGTGACCCCGGCCCGGGGCCGTCGCGGCTGCGGTGCGGGTGGGCTTCGCCTGATCCGGTTGAGGGCAGGCGGGCGCGCCTCCTGCAGCCGACGCGCGGCTTCCCCTCGGGTGGCTCCGATTCGGGCCTGGCCTGGTTCCGGGTGCGGGGCTGGTGGTCTCTGGCTTCCCCTCGGGTGGTGTCTGGCTTCAGATGCGGCTCGGGTGCGGGGCGGGGCGGCCTCCCGGCTGAATTCGGGCCCGGGCGACGTCTCACGTCACCCCCGGCCCGCCTGCCGGCGGCGCGCGTGCCAGTGGTGCCCGGCTCCACCGGCAGCGCCCTGACCGACGCCACCCGCCCAGCGACCGCTGGGGCCCGGGGGCGAAGCGCCCGGCGCCTCCCCGGCTACCGCTGGGGTCTGGGGGCCTGGGGCGGAGCCCCGTGCCACCTGCCCCCAGCCACCGCTGGGGTCTGGGGGCGCAGTCTCCGCCACCCTGCGCTTCCCGCAGCTCGGGAAGGGGTGGGGTAGGGGAAAGCCCCCCGCGCCCTCCCCGCGTGTGTCGCCGTCGCGTAGCGATCATCTTGGTCATTTGTCCGTTATGAGTTGTGGGGCATCCGCCCCGACTGAGGAGTACGTCAGATGCCGTCTGACTTCTTTGTTCCGGACCCGGAGGGTCATATCCCCACCGCCGAGGGGTATTTCGGCGCCTTCGGCGGCAAGTTCATCCCCGAGGCGCTGGTCGCCGCGGTGGATGAGGTCGCCGTTGAGTACGACAAGGTGAAGAGCGATCCGTCGTTCGCCGCCGAGCTCGAGGATCTGCTGGTCAACTACTCGGGGCGGCCCAGTGCCCTGACCGAGGTGCCGCGGTTCGCGGAGCATGCGGGGGGTGCGCGGATCTTTCTCAAGCGGGAGGATCTCAACCACACCGGATCCCACAAGATCAACAACGTGCTGGGCCAGGCGCTGCTCGCCAAGCGCATGGGCAAGACCCGGGTGGTCGCCGAGACCGGTGCGGGGCAGCACGGTGTGGCTACGGCCACCGCGTGTGCGCTGTTCGGGCTTGAGTGTGTCGTTTATATGGGGGAGATCGACACCGAGCGCCAGGCGCTCAACGTCGCGCGGATGCGGATCCTGGGCGCCGAGGTCATCTCCGTGAAGACCGGCAGCCGGACGCTCAAGGACGCGATCAACGAGGCGTTCCGCGACTGGGTGGCGAACGTGGACCGTACGCACTATCTGTTCGGGACCGCCGCCGGACCGCACCCGTTCCCGGCGCTGGTGCGCGACTTCCACCGGGTGATCGGCGTGGAGGCGCGGCGGCAGATCCTGGAGCGGGTGGGGCGGCTGCCGGACGCGGTCGCGGCGTGTGTGGGGGGTGGGTCGAACTCGATCGGGTTGTTTCACGCCTTCCTGAAGGACGAGTCGGTGCGGCTGTTCGGCTTTGAGCCGGCCGGGCACGGTGTGGAGACGGGGGAGCACGCGGCCACGCTGACGAAGGGGGAGCCGGGGATTCTGCACGGTTCCCGGTCGTATGTGCTGCAGGACGAGGACGGGCAGATCCTGGAGCCGTACTCGATCTCGGCCGGTCTGGACTATCCGGGGGTCGGCCCGGAGCACGCGTATCTGAAGGACACGGGGCGGGCCGAGTACCGGGCGGTCACCGATGACGCCGCGATGCAGGCGCTGCGGCTGCTGTCGCGGACCGAGGGGATCATCCCGGCGATCGAGAGCGCGCATGCCTTGGCGGGGGCGCTGGAGCTGGGGCGTGAGCTGGGCCGCGACGGGTTGGTGCTGGTCAATCTGTCGGGCCGGGGCGACAAGGACATGGACACGGCCGCGCGGTATTTCGGGCTCTATGAGGGAGAGAAGTGATGAGCGCAGAGCTGCTGGGGTCCGTGCTGGCGAAGGCCAAGGAGGAGGGGCGCGCCGCGCTCATCGGCTACTGGCCGGCCGGTTATCCGACCGTCGACGACGGCGTGCGGGCGATGACGGCGATGGTCGAGGGCGGCTGCGATGTGATCGAGGTCGGCCTGCCGTACAGCGATCCGGTGCTGGACGGCCCGGTCATCCAGACTGCCGACGACATCGCGCTGCGGGGCGGTGTTCGCATCCGCGATGTGATCCGTACGGTCGGCGAGGTGCATGCGGCGACGGGGGCGCCCGTCCTGATCATGACGTACTGGAATCCGGTGGACCGGTACGGCGTCGAGCGGTTCGCCGCCGATCTGGCCGCGGTGGGCGGGGCGGGCTGCATCCTGCCCGATCTGCCGGTCCAGGAGTCGGAGGCGTGGCGGAAGGCCGCCGAGCAGCATGGGCTGGCCACGGTCTTCGTGGTGGCCCAGAGCAGCAGTGACGAGCGGCTGGCGAAGATCACCGCGGCGGGCAGCGGCTTTGTGTACGCGGCCTCGATCATGGGCGTGACCGGCACTCGCGACTCGGTGGGGGAGGGGGCGCGGGGGCTGGTGGCGCGCACCCGTGCGACGACCTCGCTGCCGGTGTGCGTGGGCCTCGGGGTGTCCAATGCCCGGCAGGCCGCTGAGGTGGCCGAGTACGCGGACGGCGCGATCGTCGGGACCGCGTTCGTGCGGCGGCTGATGGACGCCGAGGACCTGGAGACGGGGTTCACGGGCGTCCGGGAGCTGGCCGGTGAGCTGGCGCAGGGCGTTCGCGTTCGCCGGTAGAAGTCCCCGGTAGGGGTCCCTCGATAGAGCGAATACGGGGCGGAGGGGTTCAGTGGGGCTCCTCCGCCTCGTTGTCGTGGCGTGAGCGAGAAAAACCGTGAGGCGAAGCGCAGCGCCCGGGAGCGGCTGCGGGAACAGCGAGAGAAGGACCGGGTCCGCGCCAAGCGCAGGCGCGGCCTGGGCGTGGCCGGGGCGGTGGTGGCCGTGCTCGGGGTGGCGGCCGGGGTGGGCATGGTCGCCTCGAAGAGCGGCGGGGACTCGGGGAAGTCCGGCAGCCGGGCGGTGGCCCCCCGGGGCGCGACCGGCACGGTGATCCCGACCGGGAAGGCGGGTGCGCAGAAGACGCTGACCGTGTACGAGGACTTCCGCTGCCCCGGCTGCAAGCAGTTCGAGGACGTCTTCCGCAAGACCGTGCACCAGCTGCAGGACAAGGGCCGGATGAAGGTCCGCTACCACCTGGTGACGATCATCGACGGCAATATGGGCGGCACGGGCTCGCTGTACGCGGCGAACGCGGCGGGCTGCGCGCAGGACGCCGGGAAGTATGTGGCGTACCACGATGTGCTCTACAAGAACCAGCCGTCGGAGACCAAGGACTCGTACGCGAACAAGTCGAAGCTGATCAAGCTGGCGGGCAAGGTCCCGGGGCTGGACACGGAGACGTTCCGCAGCTGCGTCGAGGAGGGCAAGCACGACGGGTGGGTGCGGAAGTCCAACAGCGTCTTCACCCGCTCGGGGTACAGCATGACGCCGACCGTTCTGCTGGACGGGAAGTCGATCTACGGGGACCCGAACAAGCCGCTGAGTCCGCGGAAGCTCAAGCGGATGGTCACCGGGAAGGGCTAGGAACCCGTGCCGTTACGGAGCCGTTGCGCCGGGCGGGTTGCCGTATTGACCGCCCGGCACGGTAGCGTCGACTCCGACATGAACCTCGCATACATTCCCAGCCCGTCGTCCGGCGTGATCTACCTCGGCCCGATCCCGCTGCGCGGCTATGCCTTCTGCATCATCCTCGGTGTCTTCGTGGCGGTCTGGCTCGGCGGCAAACGTTGGGTCAAACGGGGCGGCCAGGTCGGCACGGTCGCCGATATCGCCGTATGGGCGGTGCCCTTCGGCCTGGTCGGCGGTCGGCTGTACCACGTCATCACCGACTATGAGCTGTACTTCACCGACGGTCGCGACTGGGTGGACGCCTTCAAGATCTGGGAGGGCGGCCTCGGGATCTGGGGTGCGATCGCGATGGGCGCCCTCGGCGCCTGGATCGGCTGCCGGCGCCGGGGGATCCCGCTCCCGGCGTGGGCGGACGCGATCGCGCCGGGGATCGCCTTCGCCCAGGCGATCGGCCGTTGGGGCAACTGGTTCAACCAGGAGCTGTATGGCAAGAAGACCGATCTGCCGTGGGCGCTGAAGATCGACGCGGACCCCGACATAGGGCGCGTCGCCGGTACGTACCACCCGACGTTCCTGTACGAGTCGCTGTGGTGCGTGGGCGTGGCGCTGCTGGTGATCTGGGCGGACCGGAAGTTCAAGCTGGGCCACGGCCGGGCCTTCGCGCTGTACGTCGCCGCGTACACTGTCGGCCGCTTCTGGGTGGAGTACCTGCGGGTGGACACCGCCCACCACGTGCTGGGCATGCGGCTGAACAACTGGACGTCGATCATCGTCTTCCTGGCGGCGGTGGCCTACTTCGTGATCTCCGCGAAGAAGGCCCCCGGGCGGGAGGAGATCGTGGAGCCCGCCGCCGCAGCGGTCGAGGCCGAGCAGGCCCAGGGCGAGAGTGGCGGCGAGACCGAGCCCGAGGCTGAAGGCAAGACTGAGGCCAAGGCTGAGGTCAAGACCGAAAGCAAGACTGAGGCCAAGGCGGAGGGCAAGACCGAGTCCAAGGCCGAGCCCGGAGCCGAGGCGGAGTCGAAGCCGGAGGCCGAAGCCTCGAAGTAGCGAGCGTCACAGAGAGGCCGCCGGACCCGCACGGGTTCGGCGGCCTTTGCGTTTCCGCAGGTCAGCGAGGTAAGTTCGGCCTTCCTTGCTGGCGGAGGCAGGGAATTCGTGCGTACCTTCGAACTGTTGGGTTGAGGGCGGCCGCGCCCGCACCCCCTGAAGGGAGCGCAGATCCGTCATGTCTGTCATCGCTAGTACCGAACCTCCGCACATCGCGCACCGTGACAACCACACCCACCGCGATGTGAACGGCGGCTGGCTGCGCCCGGCCGTATTCGGTGCGATGGACGGTCTGGTCTCCAACCTCGCGCTGATGACCGGTGTCGCGGGCGGCGCCGTGGACCGCCAGACGATCGTGATCACCGGTCTTGCGGGTCTTGCCGCCGGCGCGTTCTCGATGGCGGCCGGGGAGTACACCTCCGTGGCCTCCCAGCGTGAGCTGGTGGAGGCCGAGCTGGAGGTGGAGCGGCGCGAGCTGCGCAAGCATCCAGTGGACGAGCTGGAGGAGCTGGCGGCGCTGTACGAGTCGCGGGGTGTGGAGCCCCAGCTGGCGCGTCAGGTGGCCGAGCAGCTGTCGAAGGACCCCGAGCAGGCGCTGGAGATACACGCCCGTGAGGAGCTGGGCATCGACCCGGACGATCTGCCGTCGCCGCTGGTGGCGGCGGTGTCGTCGTTCGGCTCGTTCGCGCTGGGCGCGCTGCTGCCGGTGCTGCCGTATCTGCTGGGGGCGACGGTGCTGTGGCCGGCCGTGGCGCTGGCGATGATCGGACTGTTCGCGTGCGGTGCGGTGGTGGCGCGGGTGACCGCCCGCAGCTGGTGGTTCAGCGGGCTGCGGCAGCTGGCGCTGGGCGGCGCGGCGGCCGGTGTGACATATGCCTTGGGCATATTCTTTGGTACGGCCGTGGGTTGATTTACCATACGGCGAGCCGCAAGATTACGCCGTTACTTGACGGTTTCAATCCGTTTACCGACGGGCATAACGCCGTAGCGCCGTGGGCAGCGTCGCCCGCTTCGCGCTTCGGCGGGGCGATCTTTTGATCCCCCCTTGCCTTACTTCACCCCTCGTGTCCGGTGTCCGCATGATGGAACGCGCTATCCACTTCTCGAGAAGCGACCCATCATGTAACCTGCACGAAAATTTCTTGGCGGAGGGCCAGCGTCGTCCCTCGGCACACCCAAATGCCGTATGACGACGACGGGAGAGCCGATGCGTTCCGCGTCCCACCCCGCCCGACAGGGGATGTACGACCCCCGCGATGAGCACGATGCCTGTGGCGTCGGCTTCGTGGCGACCCTCACCGGCGAGGCCAGCCATGAGCTCGTGGAGCAGGCTCTGACCGTGCTGCGCAACCTTGAGCACCGCGGAGCCACCGGTGCCGATCCCCGGTCCGGTGACGGCGCGGGCATCCTCGTCCAGGTTCCGGACGCGTTCCTCCGGACGAGTGTCAGCGGGTTCGAGCTGCCCGAGGCCGGCTCGTACGCCGTGGGCATCGCGTTCCTCCCGGACGGAGAGGCCGACGGCGCCGCTGCCGCCGGCCACATCGAGCGGATCGCCGCCGAGGAGGGCCTGACCGTCCTCGGCTGGCGCGAGGTCCCGGTCGCCCCCGACCTGCTCGGCGAGGCCGCCCGCTCCGTCATGCCGGCCTTCGCCCAGCTCTTCGTCACCGACGGCGCCAGCAGCGGGCTCGCCCTGGACCGCAAGGCGTTTGTGCTGCGCAAGCGCGCCGAGCGGGAGGCCGGGGTCTACTTCCCGTCGCTGTCCTCGCGCACCCTGGTCTACAAGGGGATGCTGACCACCGGGCAGCTGGAGCCGTTCTTCCCCGACCTGTCCGACCGCCGCTTCGCCACCGCCATCGCGCTGGTCCACTCGCGGTTCTCCACCAACACCTTCCCGAGCTGGCCGCTGGCCCACCCGTACCGTTTCGTCGCCCACAACGGCGAGATCAACACGGTCAAGGGCAACCGCAACTGGATGCGCGCCCGGGAGTCGCAGCTGGTCAGCGACCTGTTCGGGGACAAGGAGCTGGAGCGGATCTTCCCGATCTGCACCCCCGACGCCTCCGACTCCGCGACCTTCGACGAGGTCCTGGAGCTGCTGCACCTCGGCGGCCGCTCGCTGCCGCACAGCGTGCTGATGATGGTCCCCGAGGCATGGGAGAACCACCCCTCCATGGACCCGGCGCGGCGCGCCTTCTACCAGTACCACTCCACGCTGATGGAGCCCTGGGACGGCCCGGCCTGCGTCACCTTCACCGACGGCACCCAGGTCGGCGCGGTCCTGGACCGCAACGGTCTGCGGCCCGGGCGCTACTGGGTCACCGACGACGGCCTGGTCGTGCTGGCCTCCGAGGTCGGCGTGCTCGACATCGACCCGGCCAAGGTGGTGCGCAAGGGACGGCTGCAGCCCGGCCGGATGTTCCTGGTCGACACCGCCGAGCACCGCATCATCGAGGACGACGAGATCAAGGCCACGCTCGCCGCCGAGCAGCCGTACGGCGACTGGCTGGACGCGGGATTGGTCGATCTGACGGATCTGCCCGAGCGTGAGCACATCGTGCACACCCACGCCTCGGTCACCCGCCGCCAGCAGACCTTCGGCTACACCGAGGAAGAGCTGCGCGTCATCCTGGCCCCGATGGCCAAGACCGGCGCCGAGCCGATCGGCTCGATGGGCACCGACTCCCCGATCGCCGCCCTCTCCGAGCGCCCCCGGCTGCTGTTCGACTACTTCACCCAGCTGTTCGCGCAGGTCACCAACCCGCCGCTGGACGCCATCCGCGAGGAGCTGGTCACCTCGCTGATCTCCTCGCTGGGCCCGCAGGGCAATCTGCTGGAGTCGACCCCGGCCGCCTGCCGCAGCGTCACCCTGCCCTTCCCGGTGATCGACAACGATGAGCTGGCCAAGCTCATCCACATCAACGCCGACGGCGACATGCCGGGCCTGAAGGCCGCGACCCTCTCCGGCCTGTACCGGGTCGGCGGGGGCGGCGAGGCCCTTGCCGCGCGCCTCGCCGAGATCTGCGCCGAGGCCGACGCCGCCATCGAGGACGGCGCCCGGCTGATCGTGCTCTCCGACCGCCACTCGGACGCCGAGCACGCCCCGATCCCCTCCCTGCTGCTCACCTCCGCCGTCCACCACCACCTCATCGGCACCAAGCAGCGCACCCAGGTGGGCCTGCTGATCGAGGCGGGCGACGTCCGCGAGGTGCACCATGTCGCGCTGCTGATCGGCTACGGCGCCGCGGCCGTCAACCCGTACCTGGCGATGGAGTCGGTCGAGGACCTGGTCCGCGCCGGTACGTTCCTGCCGGGCGTCGAGGCCGAGACCGCGATCCGCAACCTGATCAAGGCGCTCGGCAAGGGTGTGCTGAAGGTGATGTCCAAGATGGGCATCTCCACCGTGGCCTCCTACCGCGGTGCGCAGGTCTTCGAGGCCGTCGGCCTGGACGAGTCCTTCGTGGACGGCTACTTCCACGGCACCGCCACCAAGATCGGCGGCGCGGACCTGGACGTCATCGCCCAGGAGGTCGCCGCGCGCCACGTCCAGGCGTACCCCGTCTCCGGTATCCCCTCCGCCCACCGGGCGCTGGAGATCGGCGGCGAGTACCAGTGGCGCCGCGAGGGCGAGCCGCATCTGTTCGACCCCGAGACGGTCTTCCGGCTGCAGCACGCCACCCGCTCCCGCCGCTACGACATCTTCAAGAAGTACACCGAGCGGGTGAACGGGCAGTCCGAGCGGCTGATGACGCTGCGCGGCCTGTTCGCGTTCAAGGGTGAGCGGACCTCGATCCCGATCGACGAGGTCGAGCCCGTCAGCGAGATCGTCAAGCGCTTCTCCACCGGCGCCATGTCGTACGGCTCCATCTCCAAGGAGGCGCACGAGAACCTGGCGATCGCCATGAACCAGCTGGGCGCCAAGTCCAACACCGGCGAGGGCGGCGAGGACCCGGAGCGTCTTTACGACCCGGCGCGCCGCTCGGCGATCAAGCAGGTGGCCTCCGGCCGCTTCGGCGTCACCAGCGAGTACCTGGTCAACTCCGACGACATCCAGATCAAGATGGCCCAGGGCGCCAAGCCCGGCGAGGGCGGCCAGCTGCCCGGCCACAAGGTCTACCCGTGGGTCGCCAGGACCCGGCACTCCACCCCGGGCGTCGGCCTGATCTCCCCGCCGCCGCACCACGACATCTACTCCATCGAAGACCTCGCCCAGCTGATCCACGACCTGAAGAACGCCAACCCGAAGGCGCGCATTCACGTCAAGCTGGTCTCCGAGGTCGGCGTCGGCACCGTGGCCGCGGGCGTCAGCAAGGCCCACGCCGATGTGGTGCTGATCTCCGGTCACGACGGCGGCACCGGCGCCTCCCCGCTCACCTCGCTCAAGCACGCGGGCGGCCCCTGGGAGCTCGGCCTGGCCGAGACCCAGCAGACGCTGCTGCTCAACGGCCTGCGCGACCGCATCGTGGTGCAGACCGACGGCCAGCTCAAGACCGGCCGCGACGTCGTGATCGCCGCGCTGCTCGGCGCCGAGGAGTTCGGCTTCGCGACCGCCCCGCTGGTCGTCTCCGGCTGCGTGATGATGCGCGTATGCCACCTGGACACCTGCCCGGTCGGCATCGCCACCCAGAACCCGGTGCTGCGCGAGCGGTTCAGCGGCAAGCCGGAGTTCGTGGTGAACTTCTTCGAGTTCATCGCCGAGGAGGTCCGCGAGCTCCTGGCCGAGCTGGGCTTCCGTACCCTGGATGAGGCCGTCGGCCACGCCGAGCTGCTGGACACCACCCGCGCTGTGGCGCACTGGAAGGCGCAGGGCCTGGACCTCGCCCCGCTGCTGTACGTCCCGGACCTGCCCGAGGGCGCGGTGCGCCACCAGGCGGTGGGCCAGGACCACGGCCTGGAGAAGGCGCTGGACAACGAGCTGATCAAGCTCGCGTCCGATGCGCTGAACGCGGAGAGCGCCGAGGCGGCCCAGCCGGTCCGCGCGCAGGTCGCGATCCGCAACATCAACCGGACCGTGGGCACCATGCTCGGCCACGAGGTGACCAAGAAGTTCGGCGGCGCGGGCCTGCCCGAGGACGCCATCGACATCACCTTCACCGGCTCGGCCGGCCAGTCCTTCGGCGCGTTCCTGCCGCACGGCGTCACGCTGCGCCTGGAGGGCGACGGCAACGACTACGTCGGCAAGGGCCTGTCCGGCGGCCGGGTGATCGTCCGCCCGGACCGCGGCGCCGACCACCTGACCGAGTACTCGACCATCGCGGGCAACACCCTCGGGTACGGCGCCACCGGCGGCGAGATGTTCCTGCGCGGCAGTGTCGGCGAGCGGTTCTGCGTCCGTAACTCGGGCGCGACCGTCGTCTCCGAGGGCGTGGGCGACCACGGCTGCGAGTACATGACGGGCGGCCGGGCCGTGGTGCTCGGCCCGACCGGCCGCAACTTCGCGGCGGGCATGTCCGGTGGTATCGCCTACGTCGTCGACCTGGACCGGGACAACGTCAACGCCGGCAACCTCGAGGCCGTCGAAGCGCTCGATACGGCCGACCAGCAGTGGCTGCACGACGTGGTGCGCCGCCACCACGAGGAGACCGCCTCCACCGTCGCGGGCACCCTGCTCGCCGACTGGGACGCCGCCCTGCCCCGCTTCAGCAAGATCATCCCCACCACGTACAAGGCAGTGCTCGCCGCCAAGGACGCCGCCGAGCGAGCCGGGCTCTCCGAGTCCGAGACCACCGAGAAGATGATGGAGGCGGCGACCAATGGCTGATCCCAAGGGCTTTCTGAGCACGGACCGCGAGGTCGCCAGGACCCGTCCGGTGGGCGAGCGCCTCCAGGACTGGAACGAGGTCTACGTCCCCGGTTCGCTGCTGCCGATCATCAGCAAGCAGGCCGGCCGCTGCATGGACTGCGGCATCCCGTTCTGCCACAACGGCTGTCCGCTCGGAAACCTGATCCCCGAGTGGAACGACTACGCCTACCGCGAGGACTGGCGGGAGGCCAGCGAGCGGCTGCACGCGACCAACAACTTCCCGGAGTTCACCGGGCGGCTGTGCCCCGCCCCGTGCGAGGCCGCGTGTGTGCTGGGCATCAACCAGCCCGCCGTGACCATCAAGAACGTCGAGGTCTCCATCATCGACAAGGCCTGGGAGACGGGCGACGTCACCCCGCAGCCGCCCGAGCGGCTGTCCGGCAAGACCGTCGCCGTCATCGGCTCCGGGCCGGCCGGCCTGGCCGCCGCCCAGCAGCTGACCCGGGCCGGCCACACGGTCGCGGTGTACGAGCGCGCCGACCGCATCGGCGGGCTGCTGCGCTACGGCATCCCCGAGTTCAAGATGGAAAAGCGCCACATCAACCGGCGGATCGAGCAGATGCGCGCGGAGGGCACCAAGTTCCGCACCGGTGTGGAGATCGGCCGCGACATCGACGCCGCCAAGCTGCGCAAGCGCTACGACGCCGTGGTCATCGCGGCCGGCGCCACCACCGCCCGCGATCTGCCGGCGCCCGGGCGCGAGCTGACGGGCGTGTACCAGGCCATGGAGTATCTGCCGCTGGCCAACAAGGTGCAGGAGGGCGACTACGTCACCGCCCCGATCAGCGCCGAGGGCAAGCACGTCGTGGTGATCGGCGGCGGCGACACCGGCGCGGACTGCGTCGGCACCGCCCACCGCCAGGGCGCCGCCTCGGTCACCCAGCTGGAGATCATGCCGCGGCCGGGCGACGAGCGCTCCGCGGCACACCCCTGGCCGACCTTCCCGATGCTCTACAAGGTCACCTCCGCGCACGAAGAGGGCGGCGAGCGGGTCTACTCCGTCTCCACCACCCACTTCGAGGGCGATGAGGACGGCAATGTGCAGTGGCTCCACCTGATCGAGGTGGAGTTCAAGGACGGCAAGCTGGAGCAGAAGCCGGGCACCGAGCGGAAGATCCCGGCCCAGCTGGTCACCCTGGCCATGGGCTTCACCGGTACCGACCAGGAGAACGGCCTGGTCCAGCAGTTCGGCCTGGAGCTGGACGCCCGCGGCAACGTCGCCCGCGACGCGGACTTCGCCACCAACGTGGACGGCGTCTTCGTGGCCGGCGACGCGGGCCGCGGCCAGTCGCTGATCGTCTGGGCCATCGCCGAGGGCCGCTCGGCGGCCCGCGGAGTGGACCGCTTCCTGGCCGGGACCAGCGCCCTGCCCGCCCCGATTCGCCCGACGGACCGCGCCCTGGCCGTCTGATCAGGTAACTCAACCTCAGGACTCCGCCCGTACAACGGCGTACGGACCGGGCGCACGGCGCCCGCCCCCTTCCCGACCGGGGGCGGGCGTCGTGTGGTTTTACGCGCCTGCCGCCACCTGCCGCACCTGGCGCCACCTGCTCGCCTTGACTTTGCCCGGGAACGTCACACCGGCCTCGTCCACCAGTTCAGGACTGATCTCCTTGGTCAACACGCCGAGCCGGACATGTTGGTTGATCCACGAGGGTCGGGGTGAAGCGCATGTGAAAGCGAGGGCGTCTGGCCAGCCACGTCCTGATGGCGGGCCTTTTGTGGTTGCCGTAGTTGTCACAGATCAGCTGGAGACCGCTACGTCCTCTACTGCTTCCTATTCATTGCTCGGAGTTGAGCATCGAGGTCGGATAATTCGCTCTCCGCACCGGCAGAGTTGACGGGTGCTGGAGTCCTGGTCCAGGAGCAGTCCGGACCGTTGGCGATCGGCACGATCGGAGAGGATCTGCTTCACCCGCGTGTGCGGGGTGTACAGGGTGATGTCGGGGTCACCATCTCGCTGCTCGATGTTGATCGCTCCGGCGTGGTCTGCTTGCCATACCGCCCCGCACTCGGTGCAGTAAAGCCGGTCCCCTTTGCGGACACCGAGGATGTCCGTGAAGGGGACGGCTTGCGAGGTATAGGCAGCGTTGACCAGCCGCACCGCAGAACCTCTGCGGTCCGACACAGTCGCCAGCGCCTCGGCTGTGATGCCCTTGGTCCAGGCAGCCAGGCGCCGGTTGGTGTTCTTTCCCAGCTTCTTCCGGCTGGAGAACGTCTTCGTCAGGTCTTCGGCCACGATGACGCCGGCCTTGTCGACGACCGCGTGCACGGCCTTGAACGTGATGTCACGCACCCGGCACTTCCATGCCACTGTGCGGCGGTCGCGCTTGATGGTGCCGAGGTTGCTGTCCCTGATCCGCTTCGCTTTCGCCCAGTCGCCGCGTTTCTCCGCCTTCTCCGCGATGGCGCGGAGCTTGGCCCGCCGCTGTCCCTTGACCTTGCGGTAGTCCGACACGCTGGTGAGGAGTTCGCCGAGCTCGGTACCGTGGTGCTCGCCGTCGGAGTCGGTCAGGGCCTCGGTGTAGCCCTTGTCCACGCCGACCTTCCGGCTACCGCACGGCCGCTGGGAGGACTTCATACCGGCTGCGTCGATGGCGTAGTGCACCTCGACCCGGCCCGCCCGGAGGATCAACCTGAGTGTGCCTGTGGGGGCAATGGTGGTGTTCAGGGGGATCTTGACCAGCTGGCGTCGCTGGAGTCCGGGCACCGCGAGCCAGACGTTGCTGCCCGGGGTCAGGGTGAAAGTGCGGTACTGATCGCAGCGCACGACGATCTGATTCGCGGTCTTGTTCCTGCCGCGCCGCCAGTGCTTACGCATCATCCGGCGCAGGTACGGCTCGCTCGTCCACTGGTCGCGCTTCAGCGCCGTGTACAGGCGCTTCTTCTCGGCGTCAGAGACGTCCAGCCTGCTGATAGCCCGCCGGACTTTTGCCTTGGCGGCCTCACGGCCTGCGGTGATGTCGGCGACCGCATCCCGCACGGTCTCCTTCCACGCGTTCGCCAGCAGCCCGAAGCCGGTCGCCGTACCATCGGCCATCCACTGGTCCCGGATCGTGCGGTCCTTGATGCCGACACCGGCTACGGAGCCGTACCGGCGCCACGCCAGCGAACGTACCCGGCCGAGGCGGACGGCCTGTTCTTCGAGCTGGACGTACTTACCGTGGTTGAGGTTCTTCGAGTAGGCGACGCGTGTGACCTTCACCGGCCACCGCCGGCAAGTTCGTCCCTGAGTGTCTTCTCGTAGCGGCGCAGTCCGTGCAGGCGGTTGGAGAAGGTGTGCACGATCGCCAGGAGGTCCTGCATCATCTCTTCTTGCGGAGACAGCGACTCCTGGTTCGCCACGATGATCTCGCAGCCGTTCTTGCCCGCGACGTGTTCCAGGTACTCGAAGCCGAACCGGGCAAGCCGGTCCTTGTGCGCGATGACCAGCGTGCCGACTTCGCCCCGCTCGATCGCGTCCATCAGAGCAAGGAACTTCTTCCGTTGCAGGTCCATGCCGCCGCCGACCTCGCGAACCCACTCATCGACAGCAAGGCCCCGACCCCGGCAGAACTCCTCCATCGCCTCCACCTGCGAGGCGAGGTCGCCCTTCTGCCCAGGCGAGGACACCCGGCAGTACACAACCGTCTTGCGAGCCGACTCGTCGAAGCCGGGCTGCAAGACACGGCGCACGTCGGCGTCGGTGAAGTACCGCTGCCCGGAAGCGGTCCGACGCGCCACGATACGGCCTTCCCTCTCCCACCGCCGCACGGTGGAAGGGGAACGCCCAATGCGCTGCGCGAACTCGCCGATCCGATATATGACGACCAACATACACAACTCTGAGCATGAGTGGGCAAGGATTCACCACCACTAGACGTCACCTCCTACGCCGGATTCGCCCTGCTGGCGGGCGCCGGGCTCGAGGCCGCGCTGCGCGCCGTCCCGTATCCGAAGGCCGCGGCCGCGGTGCTCGCCGCCGTCGCGGTGACCGCCCTGCTGCTGTACTCGATCCAGCTGCGGACGCCGCAGAGCCGTCTGGACGACCCGATGGCCGCGGCGCGCGCCGTACGGGAGCTGACCCGGCCCGGGGACGGGGTGCTGTTCATGCCCGCGCGGCGGCGCGAGCCCATCCTGTCGAGCCCGGGGGAGTTCCGCGGCCTGAAGGAACTGGCCCTGGCCCGGCACGCGGCGCCCTCCGGAACCCTGCACGGCATCGAGCTGCCCGCGCCCCGTATCCGCGCCCGCATGCTGACCGTCCAGCGGATCGCCGTGGTGATGGACCCGCCAGGCCGGCCGCTGGACGACACCCCCCAGGAGCGGATGAAGCGCGAAGTCCTCGACGGCTCCTTCCGCCGCTGCGCCGAGCGGGAGGTCCGGGGGATGGTGGTCGTCCTCTACGCCCGCCCGGGCGCCTGCTGACCCCGGGCGCGTGCTGACCGGGCGCCTGCTCACCGGGCGCCTGCTCACCGGGTGCGGCAGGCCACGGTGGACCTGCCGCGCCCAGACCCCTACTTCTCGTCCTCGACCAGGCGGGCGGGGAAGCCGCCGGTGGCGATCGGGCCCCAGCGCTCCGGGGTGATCCGGATCAGCGACTTGCCCTGCTTGACCATGGCGGCCCGGTACTCGTCCCAGTCCGGGTGCTCGCCCGCGATATTGCGGTAGTACTCGACCAGCGGCTCCACGGACTCGGGGGTGTCGATCACCTCGGCGGTGCCGTCGATCTGCACCCACGGCCCGTTCCACTCGTCGGAGAGCACCATGACGCTGACGGCCGCCTCGCGCCGTACGTTGCGGACCTTGGCGCGCTCGGGGTAGGTCGACACGACGACGTGCCCCGCGTCGTCGACGCCGCACGTCAGCGGCGAGGCCTGCGGCGAGCCGTCGGCCCGGCGGGTCATCAGGATGGCGCGGTGGCGCGGCCGTACGAATTCCAGCAGTTCGTCGAGGCCGACCCGGGTGTTGGTGGCGATGGAGGGGCTCATGCGGCCGAGCCTACGGCGTCGGGCGCGCGGTGCGGCATGCACCGGTCAGGTGTCGCACTCCAGCACCGTGCGGCACAGCCCGCAGCGGGCCCGCATTCGGCCGCGCACCGGGACCCGGATGCGCTGCCGGCAGGTCGGGCAGGGGAACGAGACGCGCAGCGGGGAGCCTCTTTCGAAGGCGTATCCGGCCGGGCCGACCGGCGGCGGCGCCTCGGGGTCGGCTTGTGCGAACCGGCGGTCCCGCGCATAGCGGCGGCGGCCCGCCCAGCCGCTCGCGGCCAGCGGCGGCTGCCGCTCGTCGCCGCGCGCCATGTCCAGGCCCTTGCCGTACGCCTCGTACGCCTGCGGGCTGGTGAACCAGATGGCGGGGTCCTCGCCGAACGCCAGCGCCCGCTTGGCCAGGACGTATCCGAACTCCTCCGGGGTCAGATAGCCGAGCTTCTGGCTGGAGACGGAGTCCTGGCGGAACGCGTCGAGCAGCAGCCAGCCCGCGCCGAGGTAGGCGGCGGTGGTGTCGGTGAGGATCTCGTTGGCGCGGGTGCCGGGGAACGACAGGTCGAGCCGGTGCAGATAGACGTGGGTGACCTCGTGGGCGAGCGCCGCGCCGATGTCCCGGCGGTGGGTCTTGAAGCGGGAGTTGAGCTCGATGAAGTACTCCGGTCCGGCGGCCAGCTCGATGTTTCCCGCGTGCCGCATCTCGCGGAAGCTGACGATCATGCGCGCGTCCGGGAGGCGCAGCTGCCGCACCATGACCCGGGCGACGCGCTGGACGCCGAGGTAGAGATCGTCCTGGTCGCAGAAGGCCACATCGCCGGGGGCCACGCTCAGCTCGTAGGTCCGCACCCCGTCGTACGACAGCCGCTTGTAGAGCGCGGTGAGCGCGGCCCGGACGGTGTCCAGGTGCGGGAATCCGTGCTCGATGTCGCTGCCCGGTGCCGCCACGCCGTCACCCCGTAGCCGTTGTGATGCCCCCTGACTCGTGTCCCCCTGATTCAACTCTACGGGCGCCGGACCCGGTCGCGCCGCAGGCCGGGCCGATCGGTGTGGCCGACGGGTGTGGCCGGAAAGCGACCCTTGTCAGGCCGATCGGTGCGTCCAGATAATCGCAACGCTGCTTGGCATGAGCCTGGCAAGTAGCTCAACCCCCCACGAAAGGAACTCCGTTGCGGAATCTCCGGAAGCCCGTGAAGAGATCAGCCGCCGTCGGAGCGGTCGCGCTCGCCGCGTTCAGCCTGATGCCCGGCACCTCCCTGGCCCAGGCCAAGAGCGCCGAGCCCGGCCCCTCCGTCGTCGGCGGCACCCGCGCCGCCCAGGGTGAATTCCCCTTCATGGTGCGGCTGTCCATGGGCTGCGGCGGCGCACTGTACACCCAGGACATCGTGCTCACCGCCGCCCACTGCGTCGACGGCAGCGGCGCCAACACCTCCATCACCGCCACCGCCGGCGTGGTGGACCTGCAGAGCTCCAGCGCCGTCAAGGTCAAGTCCACCCGGGTGCTGCAGGCCCCGGGCTACAACGGCACCGGCAAGGACTGGGCGCTGATCAAGCTCGCCCAGCCCATCAACCAGCCCACCCTGAAGATCGCCGAGACCACCGCCTACAACAAGGGCGACTTCACGGTGGCGGGCTGGGGCGCCGCCGTCGAGGGCGGCGGCCAGCAGCGCTACCTGCTGAAGGCCACCGTGCCGTTCGTGGACGACGCCACCTGTAAGTCGGCGTACAGCGATCTCGTCGCCGGCGAGGAGATCTGCGCCGGAATCATGGCCACCGGCGGCGTCGACACCTGCCAGGGCGACTCCGGCGGCCCGATGTTCCGCAAGGACGACTCCGGCGCGTTTATCCAGGTCGGCATCGTCAGCTGGGGCGAGGGCTGTGCCCGCCCCGGCAAGCCCGGCGTCTACACCGAGGTGAGCACCTTCGCCAAGGACATCAAGGCGGGCGCCACCCAGCTCGGCGGCTGACCCACCGCCCCGGGGCCGGCTCCCCGCCGGCCCC
>NZ_JBSFMM010000058.1:0-53552 GCF_053599555.1 Streptomyces sp. NPDC000941 | reverse complement strand
CCGGTGCAGCACCGGGGCGGGCCGTCGTCGTGCGCGTGAGGGGGCGGGTCAGCGCTCCCGGTGCACCTTGTGCTGGGCCGCCTGGGCGCGGGGGCGGATGACCATCAGGTCGATGTTGACGTGCGAGGGGCGGGTGACCGCCCACTCGACGGTGTCGGCGACGTCGTCGGCGGTCAGGGGCTCGGCCACGCCCTCGTAGACCGCGGCGGCCTTGTCCTCGTCGCCCCGGTAGCGGTTCAGCGCGAACTCGTCCGTGCGGACCATGCCCGGGGCGATCTCGATCACCCGCACCGGGTGGCCGCACAGTTCGAGGCGGAGGGTGGCGGCGATGGCGTGGGTGCCGTGCTTGGCGGCCACGTAACCGCCGCCGCCCTCGTAGGCGATATGGCCCGCCGTGGAGGACAGCACGACGACGGTGCCGTCGCCGGAGGCGATCAGCGCGGGCAGCAGGGCCTGTGTGACATTGAGCACGCCCACCACATTGACCTCGTACATCGCCCGCCAGTCGGCCGGGTCGGCGGTCGCGACGGGTTCGGTGCCGAGGGCCCCGCCCGCGTTGTTGACGAGTACGTCACAGCGGTCCAGGGCGGCCGCGAAGGCGTCCACGGCGGCGCGGTCGGTGACATCCAGCGGGTATGCCTCGGCCTCGTGCCCGGCCTCGGTCAGCTCGGCGGCGAGGGCTTCGACGCGCTCCTTGCGGCGGGCGGCGAGGACGACACGGAATCCGGCGGCGGCGAGGCGGCGGGCGGTCGCGGCCCCGATCCCGCTGCTCGCACCGGTGACGACTGCGGTACGGGTGGTCATCGGCACTCCTGAGGCGACGTGTTGGGCGGGGTCCGCATAGGTGCGTTGTGTTTGTAATCCATACGCAGGATATGACGTACAGATTGGCCGCCAATCGGGGGACTGAAGATCGAAATCCGCTACGACGCCAGACGCCCGGGGAAGGGTGCACTGCGTCCGGCGCGCCGCCGGGCCGGAGCCTCCCTGTGCCAAGGAGTGAATACAGCCCATGACCCAGCACAAGAGATTTACCCAGATGCACCGTCGTGCCCTCCGACGTTGGGGTGTCGTATCGGCTGGCGCCATCGCCGCCGCGGCACTCGTGGCCGGTTCGCCGACGGCTGCCTGGGCGGCCGGCGCGACCCCCAGCCCCCACTCCGGGATGAGCAGCAACTGCGAGCAGGACCAAGAGGACCAGCACAACAAGCACGAGAACAAGCACGAGAACAAGCACGAGAACAAGCACGAGAACAAGGGCGAGCACGAGAACAAGGGCGAGCACGAGAACGGCCGCGAGCACGAGAAGAAGAACGAGCGCGAGAACAAGGAAGAGAACGGCGAGCACGACAACGGCCGTGAGCACGAGAACGGCGGGAAGTACGGCGGCGGCCAGGAGCGGAGCCTCGCGCAGCCCTCCGCCGACCAGGCCGTGGACGAGCAGTACGCCGCCGAGGGCGACGAGGGCTCCCAGGGCAACGACTACCGCTCGGTCCCCGGCGCCGAGCAGGCGTACGCCGCCATCGCCAAGTACACCGCCGGTATGGCGCAGCCGTACGGCGCGACCGAGTCCGAGGCCGCCACGGAGCCCCGCCACGAGGACCAGAAGCGTCAGGAGGAGAAGCGTCAGGAGGAGAAGCAGGAGGAGGAGAAGCAGGAGGAGGAGAAGCAGGAGGAGAAGCAGCAGGAAAAGAAGTGGGAGAAGAAGCAGGCCCGCCACGAGGAGGAGAACAAGGAGGACGAGAACAAGGAGGACGAGAACAAGGAAGAGCAGAAGCGCAGCGGCCCCGTGACGCTCGACGAGGCCGTTGAGATCGCCGAGTGTGAGGTCGGTGGCGAGGCCGTCAGCGCCGAGCTGGAAGACGAGTGCGACGAGGACGAGGCGCACAAGGGCGAGGAGTCCAAGAAGGACGAGGAGCGCAAGGGCAAGAACAACCACCACAAGGGCCCGCAGCTGCGGACCGGCGACAACAACAAGGGCAAGGACAAGGACCGGGAGCACAAGAACCGGGACCACAACAAGGGCGAGGACGAGGACGAGGACGAGAAGGGCAAGGACCACAACAAGGACCGTGAGCACAAGGAGTCGCGGCACGAGGAGTCCAAGAAGCAGGTCTGGGACGTCGACGTCAAGCGCGACCACGAGGTCTGGGAGGTCCTGATCGACCCGGACACCGGCTGCGTCCTGAGCGTGACCCGAGAGGCTGACTAAGCCGTCACCGGCCTCGCGGCGAATACATGATCACAGCTACGCCGACCAGGCAGAGCAGCGCTCCGGCCACATCGAATCGGTCGGGCCGGTAGCCGTCGGCGACCATGCCCCAGGCGAGCGAACCGGCGACGAAGACGCCCCCGTACGCCGCGAGGATGCGGCCGAACTCGGCGTCCGGCTGGAGCGTGGCCACGAACCCGTAGGCGCCCAGCGCGACGATTCCGGCGCCGACCCAAGCCCATCCCCTGTGCTCGCGCACCCCTTGCCAGACCAGCCAGGCACCTCCGATTTCGAAGAGGGCGGCCAGGCAGAACAAAGCAATGGAGCGTGCGATGAGCATAGGGGAAGGGTACGGGGGGTTGACCGGTGGCGGATCGGTCATTATCGATCAATAAGAAATATCGCTGGCTAACGGGCTAATTCTCCTGCTACAACTCGAATTGGGTTGGCGCTAGGGGGAGGGGCAGCCCGATGGCCGGTGGGAGCGGGGTCCACGTACACGGCGATGTCGAGGGACAGGTCGTCGTCGGTGATCGCAATGTCGTGATCAATGCCGAGCGCGGCTCCTCGGTGACCGTACGGAGCGAGCCGCCGCCCTTTGCCCGCCGCCGAGCCCGTCCCGCGGGGCGCGCCCTGCCGTACCGCATGCCCGAGCTGCTCGGCCGCGAGGGGGAGCTGGCGGCGCTGCGGCGCTGGCTGTCGCAGGGCCACCCGGTGCAGATCTACGGTCCGCCCGGCATCGGCAAGTCCCTACTGCTGCGCCGGTTCGCGGCCGACGCCGCGGCCCGCGGCCAGGACGTCGTGTATCTCCCGGCGGCCGGGGTGCCGGTCGACGACCTCGTCCAGGAGCTCTTCCAGGCGTGCTACGAGGCGCCCGACTACAAGCCCGCGCCGGCGGTGACACAGCAGCTGATGGCGTCGGTCCACGCCCTGGTCGCGGTCGACGACTTCCAAGGCTCGGCCGAGGATCTGACGGAGCTGGTGGCGGCCACGCCCGGATGCGATGTCCTGGTGGTCACCGCCGAGCGCCAGGAGTGGCAGGAGGGGCAGGAGGGACGGGCCCTGCGTCTGGACGGGCTGCTGGAGCAGCCCGCGCTCGCGCTGCTCACCGAGGAGCTGGGCCGCCCGCTGCGGGGCGATGAGCGGGCCGCGGCGGCCCAGCTGATCGCCACCGTACGGGGCCATCCCCTGACCCTGCTGCAGGCCGCCGCGGCCCTGCGTTCCGCGGGGGCGGGGCATATGGAGTCTGCGGGAGCCGCCGGTTCCGCCGGGCTCGCGGTGGACGAAGGGGCTCTTGCGGTCGGGGTGGCGGGTGGGCTCAGTGATGGGGCGGGCAAGCTGCTGCGCATTCTGTGCGCCGTCGAGCCCCTTCCGCTGTCCCCGGCGCTGCTGTCCGTGATCGCCGCCGGAATGGACCGGGCCGCCGCGGCGGAGTTGGAGGCGCTGCGTCTGGCTTCCTCGGAGGGCGGCGGCTTCCGGGCCACGGGGCGGCTCGCCCCGTTGGTCGCCGAGCGCACCGGGCCCGCGCAGGATCCGGCCGTGCTGGCCGCCGCGTTGGTGGGCTGGGCGCGCGGGGCCACCCGTCATGAGCTGGCTACCGAGTCCGCGGTGGTCCGCCGCGTCCTGGAGGCGGCCGCGCTCGCGGGCGGCCATGGAGCCGTTCGCGACCTCGCCCGCTTCACGGCTCCCGCCCTGGCCCGTTCGCTGCGCTGGGGCTCCTGGCGGCAGGTGCTGGGGCTTGGCGCGGGCGCGGCCCGCGCGCTGGGGGCCGCCGCCGATCTGGCGTACTTCACCCATGAGGAAGAGGCGCGCAGACGGGCGCTCGGGCTGGCGGTCGGGGTCGCGGCCGGGCTGTCCTTCGGCGCAGGTGCGGCGGCCGGACATCTGGGCGGCCCCGCCTCCGGCCACGCCGCGAGCCAGGCGGTGAGCCATGCCGTGGGCCATGGCTCGGCCGCGGCCGGGAAGTCGGGCTTAAGCTCGCTCGCGGCGAATCCGGTCGCCATCGGGACGGCGGCGGCCCTGCTGGTGGCGGGCGGCGTCTTTGTGGCGTTCGCGAGCGCGGGCGGTGAAAGCCCCCGCGCCGACCCCACCGCCCCCATCACGTCCTTCGACCCGACGCCCACCCTGACCCCGACCAGCGCACCCACGTCGAGCGCCAGTTCCACCACCGGCCTGCCGACCGCGACGACCGCCGTCCCGACGGCCACCACGGCCCCCGTCACCACCACTGGGCAGCCCACCTACGGCTCCGGCCAGTGCCCGCCCGTTCCGCTGGCCGTCGGTTCCTTCGGACCGGTGGCGGCGGGGGAGCAGGACAGCAAGAGCGTGACCTGGGACAGCTACTGGGAGTGCGACGACGCGAAGACCCTCGCCGTCAGCGACTCCGCCGCCTGGCGCGTCCGCGCGACCTCATGCCCCGCCACCCAGAAACCGGGCCCTCCGAGGTCCGCCTCCGGCCCCTGCGTCTTCGAGGTCGTGTTCAGCCCTCCCGCCTCGGCCGAGCCGGGCACCACGTACAGCGCGAAGGTCACCATGCTGGACGACTGGGGCCATGTGGCGATGACCCTGCCGCTCAGCGGCACCACCGCCACCGTCGGCCCCACGGGCCCAACTGGCCCAACCGGCCCCACTGGCCCCACGGACCCCTCCGGGGAGGGGCCCTCCACGCAGCCGTCCGAACCCAGCCCCGGTGTTTAGGCGACCCGGTGTTCAGGCGATCCGGTGTTGAGGCGATCCGTGTCTAGAGCCGCTTCGCGCTACGGAGCAGCTGGGCGTAGAAGCCGTTGCCGTCGATGCGCGAGGCGCCGCCCTTGTCGCCCATCGTGGGTCCGTTGACCTCCTTGCGGCTGGAGATGAACACCCGGTGGCCGTCGGTGTCCACGCCGAGATACAGCGCGACATGGTCCATGTGGTTGCCCGTGCGGTGGTCCATCTTGAAGAAGAGCAGATCGCCGGGTTGCAGCACATCGATGTTGGCCGGGCGCTGGTACCAGGGCGAGGGGCCCTGGAGCTTGATGATGTCCGCGCCCACCTTCGAGCGGGCCATGCCGTCGGCCGTGCGCGGCAGCCCGTCCCCGACGGTGTTCGAGGCCCGCAGCGGGTAGCGGGCGCGATAGCCCCACACCATGCGCATGAAGCCGGAGCAGTCCAGCGCGCGGTAGCGCTCCTTGCGCGGCGGCATCGTGGTGCCGTCGCGGAAGGTGTACGGGATGCCCAAGTAGTCGTAGAAGTCGTTCTGTTCCAGGCGGTCCACACCGTCCTGTTTGAACGGTCCGAAGACGGCGTCACCCGCGTACGGGATGCCCTCGTCGTCCTTTTTGAGCGGCGCGCCCTGGCTGTACTGGAAGGCGATCGCGAAGATGTCGTCCTCTTCGCTGCCGTAGCTCTGCTTGAACCAGTCCTTGAACCACTGCTCCTTCTCCGCCCCCTTGCGCCAGGGCTCGGGCATCAGCCGCACCCAGTCCTCGGTCACCACGCGGGAGGTGGTGTTGGCGGGTTCGGAGAAGGTGCGGCTGGGGCCCTTGAGGGTGGCGGTGCGGGCGCCGTCGGTGAAGGTGGCGAGCACCTGGCCCTTGGAGCCGCGCAGCACGGTGCGCTCCGGGTTCTTCAGCCGCTCCCAGGTCTTGGCCCCGGTGTCCTCCGCGCTGTTCTCCAGCTGCGGATTGTCCGTGACCTTCTGCACCGCGGGGGCTTTGGAGTCCTCCTCCTTCCGCAGCTCCACGGTCAGATAGGCGCTGGCGCCGAGCAGCGCGAGCACGGTCACGGCGTGCAGTGCGCCGCGTTTCTTCGAGGTCTTCTTGCCAGACATGGTCGGCTCCGGGTGTGGGGTCAGGAGGACGGCATGACGCCGAGCAGGATCCCGGCGGTGAGAACGACGTAAGCTCCGAGCGTCACCGACCCGGTGGCCAGCAGCGTGGGCCCCTTGGGCTGGCGCACCAGCTGGTAGGCGATCAGGCCGGGGACGATGAATCCGAGCGTCTGGTTGCTGTACATCAGCGGGAACTCGATGGTCAGCGCGATCATCACGGTGGCCTGGAGCAGTACGCCGGTGAGCACGACCGCCGCGAACAGCCGCTTGCCGTACAGGATCACAAAGCGCTGCAGCAGCAGGACGCACACATAGGTGAGGACGGTGACGCCGACGACCATCGCGGCGCGCTGAAGGTCCTCGACGAGGGTGAGCGCGAGCCAGCCCGGAGTGATCATGCCGCCGGGCGAGAGGTTGGTCGTCAGATAGCAGACGAGCGAGAACATGAGCCCGAGCGCGATACCGAGCGCGGCGATCTCTGGGGTGAGGACGGAGGGGATCAACGCGGCTCTCCTGAGCTGTGCCACTGCTGGTCTTCGGCGGGGGGCTGGGCTGCCGCGGCGGGCTGGTCCGCTGCGGGGGGCGGGTCTGCCATGAGGGGTGGGTCTGCCTTGAGGGGCTGGGGCGGCACTCGGGGCTCGAAGTAGCCGCGGGGGCTGTCCTGGCCGTCCCGGCCGTCCTGCGCCGCGGGCTGCCGCTGCCCGTACCGGGTCTCGTACGCCTCCGGGTACCGCTGGTAGGGGTCGATACGGGGCGCGTACAGCCGCATCGTGTCGACGTGTTCGGGCGGGGCGGGCAGAGCGGACGAGGCGGACGAGGCGGGCAGGGCGGGCAGCGCCGCCGCGGCCGGCGTGGCCGGTACGGTCGGTGCGGTCGCTACGAGGGGAGCGGCGGCCGGCCGGGTGCCCTCGGGGACAACAACGCCGTCGCCGGCGCCCGGCTCGTCGGGGGAGTCGTCGGCCGGGAGCTCGGCCAGATGTTCGAGCAGCAGTTCGCCCTGGCCGTGGATGTTGCCGATGGCGACCAGCGAGGAGTTGGGCCCGAGTATGCCGAGCATCTGCGCCATGAACTCCTCCGGGTCGCGCCGGTCGCCGCCGAGATCGACGGCGCGCGAGCGGTACGAGGCCGGGATGGCGTCGATGGCGGACTTGGCCGGGTGGCCGATCACAAAGACGTGCTCGGGGTCGAGGTCGGGGATGATCTCGCCCATCTGGCCGTTGCGTTCGACGCGGTCGGGGCGGCAGTTGATCACCACGTTGAGCGGGCGGTGGATCGCGCCGAGGTCGAGCAGCTGGTTGATGTTCATCAGCGTCGACTCGGGGTCGTTGGCCGCGAAGACGTTGGCGAAGCGCAGCCGCTTGCCCTCGTCGGTGCGGTAGCGCTCGACCGACAGCACACCGGGGTCCGGCGGCGCGTCGTACATGCCCTGCAGCGCCACCTTGCGCTCCACGCCGAGGAGTTCGGCGACGGTGAGCGCGATCGCCACGTTCTCCTTGAAGGTGAACCAGCTGAAGCCGCGCAGCTCCTCATCGCTGACCGTCTCCGGGTCCGCGTAGATCAGCCGGCAGTTCCGGGCGTCGGCCTCCTCCTGGAGGATGTGCAGACGCTCCTTCTCGGCGGTGACGCAGATCCCGTCCTCCGGCATGGAGCGGCACAGCGAGCGCGCCACATCGTCCAGGGTGGGGCCCATCTCGGCGAGGTGGTCCTCGCGGACGTTGCACAGCACGCCGATCGTGGAGCGGATCAGCTTGGACTGGTTGATCTCCTGGAGCGCCGGCATGACGGCCATGCACTCGATGACCAGCGCGTCCGGGCGGTACGCGGCGGCGCGCCGAACGATGCCGATCTGCTCGACGACGTTGGCGATGCCGAACTTGCGGTAGACCGGCTCCTCGGTGGCGTCGGGGTGGATGAACCGGGCGGCCGTACCGGTGGTCTTGGCGACGGTGACCAGTTCGCCGCCGCGCAGCGCGCCCGCGCACAGCCGGGTGATGGACGACTTGCCGCGGATGCCGTTGACCAGCACCCGGGTGGGGATGTTGTCCAGGTTGGCGAAGTGCCGCCGCTGCTCCACGACCCCGGCGACCAGCAGTATCGCGCTGCACACCATGAGCACGGTGTAAAGGAAGAGCACGGTTTTTCAGTTCCTTCCGGCGAGGGACCGGCTGCCGTCGCGCCCGCCGCGCTGCTGCTCCTGCAACTGCTGCCGGATGAGCTCCAGGCTGCGGACGACGGCGCCGACCTCGTCGTGGTGGCGCGGGAAGAGGACGGTACGCCGGTCGCCGTCCGCAAGCGCCTCGGCCTGGTCGGCGAGTGCGCGCAGCGGGCGGACGACCACGATGTGCAGCCAGCCCAGGCAGGCCGCCGCCGCGGTGAGGCCGAGCAGCCCGACCAGCACGGTGCGGTTCTGCAGGGTGTACGCGGGGATGTCGAGCCGGGACGCGGGCTGCCAGCTGACGACGCTCCAGTCGAGGACCTTCGCCGCGCCGCCGCCCGTCATCGGGGCCGCGGCCGCGATCCGTACGTCGTCGCCGCGCTGGACCTTGGCGTGTGCCTGCTTGCGGTCGACCAGCGGGGAGAGGTGACCGGGCATCTTCTCGAAGGCCAGGTAGCCGGAGTTCCCGGCGATGGTCCGGCCCTTGGCGTCGACCACCCGGACCTGGCCGAGGCCGTCGCGGCGCAGCAGCGCGTTGACGAAGTCGATGTCGAACTCGCCCACGACAGCGGCGCCCGCCTTCCCCTGGAGGGGGGCGGTGGCGCGGATGATGGGCTTCTTGCCGCCGTGCCCGGACACCTTCAGGGGCTGGTCGGCGGGGCGCTCACCGGAGGAGTGGTGCGGGTCGTGCCCGGCCCGGGCCAGCACCTCGCCGTCGCCGCTGACGACGTAGACGGACTCGTAGCGCGGGTGTTCCTCGATGGTGCGGTCCAGTACGGCCGTCATGTCGTCGGCCGAAGTGCGGTTGCCGATCAGGGCGGCGATGGCGGACAGGTCCGCGTGGCCCTCGTTGAGCGCCCGGCGCACCCGGTCGCTGATCGTCTCGGTGCGCGCCTTCTGGTCGGTGACCACCTGGGCCGGGATGTGTACGGAGGAGCTCGGGCGGTTGAGCAGCAGGGTCAGCGGGACCGACCAGGTCAGCAGCAGTACGGCGGAGACGGCGACCAGGGCGCGGGTGCCCAGGCGCCGGCCGCCGCGCGCGCCGTCCGTGCCCTGGGGGGAGCCGTCCGCACCCTCGGCGGACTCCGCGTGCAGCTGCTGCCGCAGCCGCTCCAGGGCGCGGCCGATACGGGCGGCCTCGCCGAACCGGGGCACGGTCACCGGGCGGGCCAGATCGCCGCGGGTGAGCCGGCGGCTCTCCAGGAACAGCCGGATCAGGGGGCGCTGGACGGTGCCGAGCAGCACCGCGATGGCCAGGGCGCCGATGACCAGCAGCGCGCCCGCGGCGGCCAGGCCGAAGGCCGGCCGGGCCAGTTGGGAGGCGCGCTCGGTGATGCCGACCTGGGTGACGATGCTCAGCCCGAGGCCGCTGGCCACCGTGGACTCGCCCGGCTCGGCGGCGGCGAGCGAGGCGTAGCCGGCGACGGTCCGCCGGTCGCCCGAGGCGTCGCCGGTGAAGCTGCCGCTGACGCCCGCGTAGCCGCCGGAGCCCGGCTCCTTGGAGCTGATGGGGTTCTGCCGGGACTTCTTGGCGGAGATGGTGGCGAAGTCCTTCAGCTCGCGCTGGGCCCGCTCGCTGTCGAGGGCCCCGTCGCTGCTGAGGATCGTGCCGGTCGAGTCCACGACGCCGATGCCCCGGCTCTCGCTCAGCCGCATCCCGGGCACCTTCAGATTGCTGGAGGCGATCAGGAGCTGCTGGGGCTGGCCCTTCCAGGAGAGCAGGGCGAGGGCGATCAGCCGGGTCTGGCCGTTCTGCAGCCGGACCAGCCGGGGCTTCAGGCCGTCCTTGCCGGAGAGTTTGGTGCGGTCGATCACGGTGAGCGGCACGGTCTCGCCGCGGGCGGCGAGCAGCTTGCCCGACCTGATCTCGATGACCGCGGTGCCGCTCCACTTCTGGTAGACGCTGCCCGTTTTGTCGAGGACGGCGTCGGGGGAGACGGGTTTGCCCTCGCTGAAGAGGATCGCGGTGCGGTCGAGGTCGGTGACCGACTCGTCGAGCGAGGCGCGCAGTGCGACGGCCCCGTCCTCGGCGAAGTGCTGCTGGGAGGTCAGTACGGCCTTCGGTACGAGGACGTTCTCGGTTTTACCGAAGGTGAGGGCGGTGATTCCCGCCAGGGAGAGGAGCAGAGCCGAGAGTACGGCTATAGGAGGACGAATGCCGCCTATCAGCGACATATCAGCCCGTCGGCGGATCTTTCGCCGCCGCTTCGGCGCCGAAGCGGCCACGGGGGCTCCTCTCTGGAAATACCTGGGAAAACCTGAAAATGCCTGGGGCGCCCGCGCGGCCCTCAGGGCGCGCGAATGCGCGGGCTCCGCAGGGTGCGCGGCCGCGCAAACACGCGCGACCCGTGAGGTTTGGATCGTCGGGCGGGGCTAAGGGTTGCATGAGGCGATGAAAATGTGAGTCAGATCGCTCGATCGTGATCGCCGCGGACCGGCGGCCGGAACCGGTTGCGCCGCTATCGTCCGTTTCATCATGAGAGCCGACTCCAGCATGAGAGCCGACCGCCCCCGTAAGACCACCCACGCCGCCCGGAAGGCCTCCTCCGTCGTTCGGAAGAGCGTCCTTCGGACTCTCTCCGTCGCCGCTCGGAAGAACCCCCTCGTCCTCGGCGCCGCGGCGCTCACCGCCGTGGCCGCCCTGCTGACGGCCGTCCTCGTCATACGCGCCGAAAGTGGCGAGGAGGGAAACTCCACCCCTACAGCGGGCATCGACCTGGAGCGCCGGATCACCGACTACACCGCCCGGTTCGGCGCGGACACCGGCTATCTGGAGCCCAGGCGCGCCGACCGGCAGGCCGTCGCCCGCGCCGTAGGGCTGCTGCTGGACGGCCACCGCGAACAGGCCGTGGCCCGCCTCGACGCCCTGGACTTCGACCTCCGCACGATCACCGACAGCGCCACCGGCCGGCGCTACGCCGAGATCGCCGACCGCACCGACGCCGGCCCCACGCCGCGCGGCTGGGGGCGCGTCTACATCGATCTCTCGGCCCCCGCGCGCTGGTCCGTCCAGATTCCGCACCCGGTGGCGGACGCCCGTACCGAACAGCTGGGCGTCGGCGTCCTGCGCGGCAGCCCCGGCGGCGTGCTCGTGCTCGCGGGCGCCCACCGCGACGCGGGCGTGGGAGACGCGGCCGACGTGGCGCACCGGCGCTACACCGTCTTCGCCGCGGTCTGCGCCGAACTCGCCGAGCGCGGACTCCCCGGCGTCCAGATCCACGGCTTCGCCGACGATTCGGCCCCCGACTACGACGTCATCGCCTCGACCGGCCGCGCCACCCGCGAAAGCCGCGCCGACGCCCGTACCCTCGCGAACGCCCTGCGCGCCCGGGACTTCGAGGTCTGCCGCGCCTGGGTCCGCTCCTGCCCCCTGGAGGGCCGCACCAACGAACAGGGCCGCGCCGCGGCGGCCCAGGACAGCACCTTCCTGCACATCGAATTCGCCAACGCGATCCGCACCGACCGCCGCGAGGCCGCCCGGGCCGTCGCGGCGGTGAACGTGGTGACCGCCCGCTGGGCGAAGCGGACACCCCACCCGGGCGCGACCGGCTGACCGGCCGCGCCCGGGTGGGGCTGCGCTATGCGGGCTGCGCTGTGCGGACGGGCGTTACGACGCCGTCCCCAATGCCTCCGCCGACTCGTCAGCCGACTCGTCCGGCCCCGCCGCCGCGGGCGCGCCCTGCGCGTCGGCTGCCTTCCGGCGCGGCAGGAAGGTGGCGAGAGCGAAGGCGAGGAGGGCGGCACCGGCGCCGATGGCCATGACCACCTTGAAGCCGTTCTCGGAGGTCAGGGCGTGGCCGTGGAAGTCGGTGGTCATCTGGGCCAGGATGACGCCGGAGACGGCGCTGGCGAACGAGGTGCCCAGGGAGCGCATCAGGGCGTTGAGGCTGTTGGCGGCCGCGGTCTCGGAAGCCGGGACGGCGCCCATGATCAGGGCGGGCAGCGCACCGTACGTGAAGCCGACGCCGCCGCCGATGATGCAGGACACCAGGACCAGGTGCCAGACCTCGGACATCAGCACGATGTTCAGCCCGTAGCCGGAGGCCACGATCAGCGCGCCGATCATCAGCGTCACCTTCGGCCCCTTGGCCTTGGTGATGCCCGCAGACACAGCGGACATGGCCATCATGACCAGGCCCTGCGGGGCCAGCACCAGGCCGACGGTGAGCATGGACTTGCCGAGGCCGTAGCCGGTCTGCTCGGGCAGCTGGAGCAGCTGCGGCAGGACCAGGGACATCGCGAACATCGAGAACCCGAGCGCGACCGAGGCGAGGTTGGTGAAGAGGACCTGGCGGCGGGCGGTGGTGCGCAGATCGACCAGCGGCTGCCGGGCGCGGAGCTCGTACGCTCCCCAAGAGAGCAGCACGACGACGGCGGCGGCGAACAGGCCGAGGGTGGTGGCGCTGGTCCAGCCCCAGTCGGCGCCCTTGGAGACGGCCAGCAGCAGGGACACCAGACCGGCCGACAGGCCGAGCGAGCCGACCAGGTCGAACCGGCCGCCGGTACGCACCTTCGACTCGGGTACGACCGTCGCGACGGCCGCGAGGGCGGCGGCCGCGAGGGCGGCCGAGGCCCAGAACAGGACGTGCCAGTCGTAGCGGTCGGCGATGAACGCGGCGGTGGGCAGGCCGAGGGCGCCGCCGACGCCGAGGGAAGCGCTCATCAGCGCGGTGGAGCCGGCCAGCCGCTCGGGCGGCAGCTCGTCGCGCATGATGCTGATGCCGAGCGGCACGACGGCGGCCGCCAGGCCTTGCAGGGTGCGCCCGACGATCATCGGGACCAGGGACTCGCTCAGCGCGCAGACGACCGATCCGGACACCAGCAGCACCAGGCTGAGCAGCAGCATGCGGCGCTTGCCGAACATATCGCCGAGGCGGCCGACGACCGGTGTGGCGACGGCGGCGGCGAGCAGCGTGGCGGTGACCGCCCAGGCGGCGTTCGACGGCGAGGCGTCGAGGTACTTCGGCAGCTCGGGGACGATCGGGATCACCAGGGTCTGCATCAGCGAGACCACGATCCCGGCGAGGGCCAGCACCGCCACCACGGCGTTCGGCCTCGGCGGGGCGGAACCCCCGGCGGCGGGTCGGGTGAGGGCGTCGGACATGGCGGGGCTCTCTTTCGAAGGGGTCAGGGGGCGACGGTGTCGCCGGGCCCGGCGGCGGGCAGGGGTCCCGGCCGCCGGGCCCGGGGATCGCGCCGATCCCCGTCCCCACGGGTTCGGCGCGTATCGGGACCCTCTCCGCTCTCGGTGGCCCCGGTCCGGGTGCCCACGGCGCCCTGTCGGGATGGATGCCGTGGGCTGACTTGCTTGACTCAGGCAAGCATGAAGGGGTTACTTGAGTCAAGCAACCTTTTGGACTTTACTTGACTTAGGCAATTAGCTGTTACGGTGGCCGCATGTCCACACCGCCATCGCCGCCATCACCGTCATCCGCGGGTGAACCCGTCTCGACGGACGTGATCGCGATCGAGCGCGCCCTGACGCGCATCACCTACCTGGCCGGCCGGGCCCGGCAGCATGAGCGGCTGATGGCCCTGGCCGGACTGTCCCTGGACCGGGCCGCCGTGGCGATCCTGCGGTTCATCGCCGAGAGCGAGCCGCTGCGCCCGGGGGTGCTGGCGGTCCGGCTGTCCGTGGAGGCGTCCCATGTCACCCGGCAGCTGGGGCAGTTGGAGCGGGCCGGCTATGTGATCCGTATCCCGGATCCGGACGACCGACGCGCCCAGCGCGTCCAGCTCACCGACGCCGGGCTGGCCGCGGTCGAGCGCATCCGGGAGGCCAGCCGCCGGGGCATGGCGATAGCGCTGGCGGAATGGTCGCCCGACGACCTGGGGCAGCTCGCCGGGCTCTTCCGCCGGCTGGCCGACGACTTCGTCATGCACGCCGAGTCGGACGTCGACATCCCGCCCTCGGCCTGACTCTGCCGCGCGGCGCCCGGGGAGCCGGGAGGGCCCGGAGGGGCCGGTGAGCCCGGTGATTCACAGCAGTGCCGGTGCGTGGAACTCCCCGAGTCCCGAGGTCCGGTCCCGGTCCAGCCAGTAGCGCCGAGGCTCGGCCAGCATGACATCGACGCTGACGGCGAGGATGCCGGAGATCTTGGCCAGTTCGTTGTCGATGAAGGCCGCCAGGGCCGAGCGGTCGGTGACCAGGCCGGTGCACAGGACGGACATGTCGCTGGCGACGTGGGCGGCGAGCCGGGTCTGGGGGAGCTGGTCGATGCGGTGCATGACCTCGGGGGTCTCGCCGGGGGCGACCCGCAGGCGCAGTATGAACGGGGTCTGGAAGCCGAGCCATTCCGATACGACCTCCAGGCGCGGCTTGACCCAGCACTCGTCGAGCACCCGGCGTACGACGCGGTGCGCGGTTGAGGGGGCGAGGCCCGCGGCCCGGGCGATGCTCGCGGAGGATGCCCGGCTGTCCCGCATCAGCTGGGCGACGACGGTGCGTTCGGCCTCGCTGAGGAGTTTTGCGGGGGGTGTCGCGGTCGCCGTGCCTTCCGGCCGGGCGCCGGTCAGCTTCAGCAGTTCGGCCCGTTCGGTGTCGGTCAGGAACTGCGGGTCCCAGGTGATGCCCCGGCGCAGGGTGCTGAGCGCGGGCAGGGCGTTGACCCGCCGGACGCCGGAGACCGAGAACATCCGGTCGATCGCCTCGCTGGTGGCCGCCTCGGAAGGGGCGTGGACGACGGCGTAGAGCGGGTAGTCCCCGGAGATCTGCGCCAGGAGCTGCAGATGGGGGAGTGTGCGGAGCCGGTCGAGGACGGCGAGCGGGGTCTCGCCGGTGATGTCCAGGAGTACGTGGACCGGCATCGCCGTGGAGTGCATGCCCCAGTCGGCCTGCCCGATCACGCGGACCATCCGGGCCTCGTGCAGCCGGTCGAAGCGGCGCTTGAGGGTGCTGGCGTCGGCGGACAGGATCGCGCCGATGTCGTCCCAGGTGGCCCGGGGCGCCAGGTGCAGTGCCCCGATGAGGCGCCGGTCGAGCTCGTCGAGCAGAGGGCGAGTCATGTTTCCCCACCTTAGGGCGCCCCTGAGGGTGCCGATTAATCCCAACGTTACATCCTGGGGATAGAGAATCTCTCACCTCGCTGTCATGATTCGCTGGAACGTCCCCGAATCGCACAAAGAGGTACCCATGAGTGCCACCGCGACCGAACCCCAGCCGACCGAGCCCCCCTCGAGAGTCCTGCGCGCCGCGTTCCGCGGTTTCGCGGCCATCGAGAAGGTCGGCAACAAACTGCCCAACCCCTTCTGGCTGTTCTGGATCCTCGCGGGGGTCGTCGCCGTCCTCAGCGCCGTGCTGGCGGCGGCCGATGTCAGCGCCGCGCACCCCGGGACGCACGAGACCATCAAGGTGCAGAGTCTGCTGAGCAAGGCAGGGGTCACGACGATGGTCGAGGGGGCCGTCGACAACTTCGCGACCTTCCCGCCGCTCGGCACGATCCTCATCGTGGGCTTCGGCATCGCCGTCGCCGAGGCGAGCGGGCTGTTCACGACCCTGCTGCGCCGCATGGTCGCCCGGGTGCCCGGCAAGTACCTGACCTTCGCGCTGTCGATGACGGCGATGGTCGCTCATGTCGCGGGCGACGCCGCATACGTCACCCTCATCCCGCTCGGGGCGCTCATCTACCGCGCGGCGGGCCGCAGCCCGGTGCTCGGCTGCATCGTCGCGTACGTCTCCATCTCCGCGGGCTACGACGCCTCGCCGTCCCTCACCACCACCGATGTCCTCCTGTCATCGATTTCCACCGCCGCCGCCCACACCATCGACCCGCACTACACCGTCACCCCGGTCGCGAACTACTTCTTCGCGCTCGCCTCCTCGGTCCTGGTCGCCCTGGTGATCACACTCGTCGTCGACAAGGTCATCGCCAAGCGCTCGGACCTGGACTCCGACGAGCCGGTCAGCGCCCTGAGCGCCGCCGAGCTGAAGGCGATCGAGGTCGCCCCGGAGCAGCGCCGTGCGCTGCGGGCGACCGGGCTGGTCGCGCTGGGCTTCGTCGCGGTCCTGGCGGTGGCCATGATCCCGGCGTCCTCACCGCTGCGCGGCCCCGGCGGCACCCTCATCGAATCCCCGGTGATCACGGGCATGTCGCTGGTGCTGTGCGTGTTCTTCTCCCTGCTCGGCTGGGTCTACGGCCGGATGACCGGCACTTTCCGCGCCGCCCGCGACATCGTCGACGCGCTGGTCGAGGGCACCCGCAGCTACGCCCCGATCCTCGTCCTGTTCTTCGCGATCTCCCAGTTCCTCGCGTATTTCAAGTGGACGAACATCGGCAACATCCTCGCCATCAAGGGCGCGGAGATGCTGAAGGACCTGGATCTGAGCGGCTGGACCGTGCTGGTCGGCATCGCCGTGCTGATCACCTTCATGAACCTCGTCATCACCAGCGGCTCCGCACTGTGGGCCCTGGCCGCCCCCGTCCTCGTACCCATGCTGATGCTCGTCGGGATCGAGCCCGAGACGACCCAGGCTGTCTACCGCGTCGCCGACTCGGTCACCAACTGCGTCACCCCGATGAGCCCGTACTTCGCGATGGCCCTCGGTTTCATCCAGCAGCACCGCAAGTCCGCCGGCATCGGCACCCTGGCCTCCTTCACCATCCCGATCGCCGCGGTCGTATGGGTCGCCTGGGTCGCGTTCTTCGTGGCCTGGTACCTGCTGGGCCTGCCCTTCGGCGTCAGCTGACCCCAGCCCCTTAACCAACAACGCCCGACAACGTCCGCCCATCGACCGACAACGCCACCCCCCACACCGTCGTACGAGAGATACGAGAAAGCCGATCATGACCGCATCGCACGCTGCCGCCGCCCTCACCGCCCGGGCCCAGGAGGTCTCGTCGGAGATCGTCACCGACATCCTGACCCTCGTCCACCAGGAGACCAGCAGCTACGACCTCCCCGGCCTCGCGGCGGGTCTGGACGTCCTGCGCGAACTGACCATCCGCCGGCTCGGGCAGCCCGACCACGAACACCGCTACCCCGGCGGTGAGTGCGGAGACACCCTCACCCTGACCTACAACGGCACCGGCGCCGGCCCCGGGCACGTCGCGCTCGTCGGCCACTACGACACCGTATGGCCGACCGGCACGCTCGCCGGATGGAAGCAGCCGGAGCCGGACGGCGACGGGGACGGTCGGGAGAAGCTCAGCGGGCCCGGCATCTTCGACATGAAGACGGGGCTGGCCCAAGGCATCTGGGCCCTGAAGCTCGCCCGGGAGAGCGGTGTGCCCGTCCCCACCGTCACGTTCCTCTTCAACGGCGACGAGGAGATCGGCTCCCTCTCCTCCCGTCCGGTGATCGAGGAGGTCGCGTGGAAGGCCGATGTGACGCTGGTGCTGGAGCCCACCGCGCACGGCGCGGTCAAGACCGCCCGCAAGGGTTCCGGGATCTTCCAGGTCATCGCCACCGGCGTCGAGGCGCACGCCGGGCTCGCGCCCCAGGACGGGGCGAGCGCGATCACCGCGCTGTCCGAGTTCGTCCTCGCCGCCGCGGCCGTGGCCGCCCCCGAGCGGGGTACGACGGTCAACACCGGGCTCATCAAGGGCGGCAGCGCCACCAATGTCGTCGCCGGCCGGGCCACCGCGGGCATCGACATCCGGGTGACCACCCAGGAGGAACAGGACCGCGTCGACGCCGAGTTCGACGCCATCGAGGTCGGCGACCCCCGCGTGAACATCGAGATCGTCCGGGACTGGAACCGGCCGCCGATGACCCTCAACACCGCCTCCGCCCCGCTCCTCGACCTCGCCCGTGAGGTCGCCCGCGCACAGGGCCGCGAACTGTCCGACACCGCGGTCGGCGGTGCCAGCGACGCCAACTTCGTCTCCGCCCTCGGACTGCCGGTGCTGTGCGGCATGGGCGCGGTCGGAGACGGCGCCCACGCCCAGGGCGAATTCATCTACCCCGACACCGTGCCCGCCCAGACGGCGCTGGTCGCAGGGCTGCTGGGACGGCTGGCGCGGCCGCGGCGGGGCTGAGCGCGCCCGACAACGCGTGCGGGGTTCCCTGAAAGGCACAATCACTCCGCACGCGGATCCCAGCGGAACCGCCGGACGGCCACCGCCGCACCGGCCACCCCCCCCACAGCAGCAGGACGCCGTAGGGCCGCCAGGGGAGGCCGGTGTGGTCCGTGGTGAAGGCGCGGAGCAGTGCGTCGTTGAACGGCTTGACCGGCAGCGCACCGGCGATGCCGTTCAGCAGGGCGGAGTGGATCGGCATATACGTGCCCGAGATGAACACGAGCGGGAACAGCACGAACTGCACGACCGACGGCGCCGCCTCCGCGTTGCGGACCAGCGAGGCCACCGCGACTCCGAGGGTGCAGAAAGCTGCCGCGCCGAGCACCAGGGACACCGCGAGCGCGGGCCACTGCGGGGCGGCGGGCAGCGGTACGCCGTAGAGCGTGCCGACCGCCGTGATGAGCAGGACGTGCACGGCACACTGCGCGCCGGACCCTGCTCCGACGGCGGGTTCAGCGTCGAGGCGGCGCTGCCCGCCTTCGTACCGACCGCGGAATCGTTCGCCCCGGCCGCGGAATCGGCGGGGTGAGCGTGGTCGCCACTGGGAAGTCCACCGCTCCGTCGCCGCTGTGAACGCTCATGCCATCTACGGGCGGGCGCTCAGGTTTGCCAGGTAGTCGTCTAGGAGCTCGACTTGCCGCTGTGGCGGGAACGCCGCCGGGTCGAACAGGGCCTGGACCACCAGGCCGAGGATGAAGGACGAGGCGCCGGCCGCGATGTGCGCGGGGTCGCCCGGGGGCAGTTCGCCGAGCTCTTGGGCTGCGGCCACCCGCTCGCTCAGCCTGTCGCGGCTTTGGGCGTACTTGCGGGCGTAGTCGGTGCTCAGGGCGGGGTCGGAGAGCGCGGCGTCCCAGGAGGAGACCCAGATGCGGTTGCTGTCGGTGGCCGCGGGAGTCAGCGGCAGGATGTCGAGCAGTGCGGCCCTGAGGGCGGCCAGACCTTTGCCCGCCGGGCGGCGGGGGCGCGAGACGGTGCGCTCTTCGAGCAGGTCGAGCGCGTACTCCACCAAGGCGTGTTTGGTGGGGAAGTAGTGCGTGAGCAGGCCGGTGGTCGCACCGAGTTCGGCGGCGACGGCGCGCAGGGTCAGGCCGGCGAAGCCGCGTGTGGCCATCACTTTCCAGACGGCTTCGGAGACGTCGCGTCGGCGGGCCTCGTGGTCTCCCTTGGTGCGTGGCATGCCGCCACGGTACATTGCCGTAACACTTGTTATGTGAATGAGGAGGCCGCTCATGTTCTCGCTGCCGCTTGGCGACGGTGCTCGCCTCGGTCCGCTGGAGGTCTGGCATGCCGAGGAGTTCGCCGACCATCTGGACCGGGCTCGCGAGCACATTCGCCCCTGGGTCGGGCCCACGTTCGTCACCGACGACGTGGACGGTGCGCGGGCCACGCTCAAGCGGTACGCCAAGGCCCAGGCCGACGACGGCGCCCGGATGTACGGCATCTGGCGGGACGGCGCGCTGGCCGGCGGCGTGATGTTCACCGTTTTCGATGCCGCTTTCGGTGGGTGCGAGATCGGCTGCTGGCTGGAGCCGTCCGCCGAGGGCCACGGGCTGGTCACGCAGGCGTGCGGCGCCTTGGTGGACTGGGCGTTCACCTCCCGGGGGCTGCACCGGGCCGAGTGGCACTGCCGGGCCGACAACGACCGAAGCTCGGCGGTGGCCAAGCGGCTCGGCATGACGCTGGAGGGCGTGCGACGCGAGGCATGGCCGTACGAGGGTGTGCGCTACGACAAGCAGATCTGGGCGGTCCTCGCTCCCGAATGGCGAGCCCTGAACCGGTGAGGCCGACCGGCGGCGGCTCAGCGGGAGCCGGGGCGCGGGGCGGAGAGGGTTTCCCGCAGCAGGGAGTACGGCGGGTCGGCGATGAGGTAGAAGTGGTTCCCTGGAACGCCGACCTCCTGGACGGGCAGCGTGCTCAGCGCGCTCCATGGGCGGAGGTCCGCGTCGTCGTCCTGGTCGCCGACGATGGTGGTGACCGGGCAGGTGAGCAACGGCTCGGGCGCCATGGTGTAGCGGTGGATCATGCGGCTGTCGGCGATCAGATACGGAATGACCAGCTCCTGGAAGATCGGGTCGGCCGCCATCTCCGCGTCGGTGCCGCCCATCCTGACCAGGTCCTCGAGCAGCCGGTCGGGGTCTTCGTCGGCGACGAGGCCGGTGGGCAGCGGGGCGTCACGGGAGCCCGAAGCGAACAGGCGCTCGATGTGGATGCCCCGGCCCTGCAGCGCGCGGGCCGTCTCCAGGGCCACGGGAGCGCCCATGCTGTGGCCGAAGAAGGCGAGGGGGAGATCCGCCAGCGGTTCGAGCGCGTCGGCGATGTCGGCGGCGAGCTGGACGAGGTCGTGCGGGGGGTCCTCGTCGAGCCGGTCGGCGCGCCCCGGGTACTGGACGGCGTGCACCTCCACCTCGGTCAGCGACTGACCCCAGGAGCGGAAGAAGGCGGCCGACCCCCCGAGGTGCGCGAAGCACACCAGACGTATCCGCGCTTCGGGCCGGGCCGTGTCGCGCACCAGCCAGCGCGAGGTGTACGACGTCATGGGCGGATCCCCTTCCGTGCGCGCTGCTGACGGAGCCTGGCCGTACGGGCCTTGCGGGCGGCCTCGGCCGAGGAGGACGGCGCGGTGTCCTCCCCGTGCTCGCGACTGGCGCGGATGAGCGTGGCCTGTGCTGTCACGGTGGTTTCCTGGAACAGGGAGACGACCGACGGCCGCAGTCCGCAGTGCTTCTCCAGCGCGTCCTGCAACTTGAACATGGCCAGCGAATTGCCGCCGAAATCGAAGAAGTTGACGTCCAGCGGCACCGTGGCCACACCGAGCACGTCCGTCCAGGCGGCGGCCACCTGGGCGGTGAGCGGATCGTCGCTGAGGGGCGCGGCCGACGGGCGGGCGGCGGGCGGTTCCGCGGCGAGCGTCCGCAAGCGTGCGCGGTCGAGTTTGCCGTTGAGGTTGCGCGGCAGTTCCGGCAGGACCCGCAGCTCGCCGGGCACCATCGCGGGGGGCAGCTGCTCCGCGAGGGCACGGCGCAGCGCGACCGGGTCCACACCCTCCCGCGAGGCGACGAAGCCGATCAGCCCCGTTCCCTGCGCGTCGGGCAGCACGACCGCCTCCTGGACTCCTTCCAGCGGGCGCAGAGACGACTCGACCGCACCGAGTTCCACGCGGTGGCCGCGGACCTTGACCTGGTCGTCCTTGCGGCCGATGAAGTCCAGCCGGCCGTCCGTGTTCCGGCACACGAGGTCACCGGTCCGGTACATGCGCGCGCCGGGCCCGGCGGCGAAGGGGTCGTCGAGGAAGACCGCCGCCGTGGCCTCCGGACGGCCGAAGTAGCCGCGTGTGACCCCGGCGCCGCTGATGAACAACTCGCCCTCCGCGCCCGGCGGTACGGGCTGGAGCTCGTCGTCGAGGACGTAGAGCCGGGCGCCTGGGACCGGGCCGCCGATGCTGACCGGTTCGACGCCGGTGAAGCGGTGGAAGGTGGCCCATACGGTGGTCTCGGTCGGGCCGTACTCGTTGACCAGGTCGGCCACGGAGGAGTGGGCCGCAGCGGAGTGGACCGCGAAGTGCCGGTCGACCAGTGGCTGCGGCAGGGCCTCGCCCGCCACGATCACCTGCCGCAGGGAGGCCAGCGGAGCTGTCCCGGCGCGTTCGGCGGCGTCGAGCAGCAGCCCGTACAGGGTGGGCACGCACAGCGTACGGGTCACGCGGTGGCGGCTGACGAGGGAGACCAGCCGGTCGGCGTCGCGCAGTTCGTCCGCGGACGCCACGACCAGGCAGCCGCCCGCCTGGAGCGTCCCCCAGATCCCGGCGACCGACGAGTCGAAGGCCAGCGGTGACACCAGGAGGAAGGTCGGGGTCTCCGGGTCCGGGTAGACCATGAGGCGGGCCCGGGTCGAAGCGGCGAGATTGCGGTGCTCGACGATGACGCCCTTGGGCTCGCCCGTACTGCCCGAGGTGTAGATGAGATACGCCGGATCCGCCGGGCCGGCCGCGGCGGCGAAGGAGCCGGAGGCCGCGGCGTCCGGCTCCTCGCCGGGGACGTCCGAGACCGTCACGACGGGCAGGTGGGAACCGGGCGCCCGATGCCGTGTGTGTGCCGTCGTCACGACGGCTGCCACCCGCGCGTCGTGGAGGATCGTGGCGACCCGGGCGTCCGGCTGGGCGAGATCGACGGGCACATAGGCGGCCCCCGCGCCGAGGACGCCGAGCACGGACGCGATCATCGCGGCGGAGGGCTCGGCGAGGAGGGCGACCCGGTCACCGGCGCCCACCCCGGCCGCGGCGAGGCGGTGGGACAACTGCCGGGACCAGGAGATCAACTCACCGTAGGTGACGGCGATATCGCCGCAGCGCACGGCGACCGCCGTGGGACGGTCGGCGGCCAGGCGGGCCACTGCTTCGTGCGCGGGAACGAACGCGTCTTCGGGCAGTGGTTCGCCGGTTACCGAGGCCGTCCACTCCGGTATCGCTCCGTCACTGTCTTTCGGTCTGGACGGAGAGGATTTCATGTGTAGTAATCCGGACATGAGAAAAACTCCCCAAAGCTGTCAGTTCGCTTATTACTCGGTCCGGATTCGAGAAGGAAAGTGCGGTCTCCGCTGTCGCGCGTGACCGCGGCATGGTGGTGTGATCATAGGAGGGCGGATTGATCTACGCAATGGATCAGTACGAGCGGTTCGGCTTTCGCGGAGTTCAATTCGTTCAACGTCGCAAGCCCTGCTCGTCCGCCTCGCCCTGGATCCGGCGGACCACCGCGATATGGCCGTTCAGCGTCCGCTTGGCCAGCATTTCGCGCACGGGGACACGGATGTCGAACTCGCTGTTCACCCTGCGGATGAGCCGGGTGATCAGCAGGGAGTCGCCGCCCTGGGCGAAGAAGTCGGCGTCCGCCGGGACGTTGTCACGGCCGAGCAGTTCCGCCCAGAGCCGTGTCACTCCCTCCGCCGGGTCGACCGGGGCCTGGCTCTCGGGTTCCCGCTCCTCGCTCCGCTGCTCCGGCAACGGCGCGAGAACCGGAGCCGGGGAGCGGCCGGGGTCCGTCGCGGGCGGGGCGAGCGCTTCCGGGGCCACCGAGCGCGGCCCGGCGAAGGGGTAGCCGGGCAGCCTGGTCCTGCGGCCATCGCCCGTCAGCCCGTCCGGCGTGATCGGCTGCCCCAGGGTCCACAGGGCGCCGACACCGCCGAGCGCGGTCGACCCCGGTGCGTCCCTGCCCTGGTCCAGGGCGACCACGGGGAAACCGGCCGCCTCCGCCAGTGGAGAGAGGGGACGCCCCGGACCGATCTCCACGGCCAGGGCGCCCGGCAGGTGTTCGGCCAGCGAGTCGAGGGCGGCGCCGAACAGCACGGACTGCCGGACCTGCGTGACGAACATGTCGCGCGGGAGGGCGGTACCGGCCGCGACGACCCGACCGGACACATTGAGCGCGATCGGAAGGTTCGACGGCCGGAGTTCGATCCGCGCCATCGCGTGGGTGAGCGCGGGCAGGGCGGGCTCGATCAGCCGGGAGTGGCCCGCGTGGGTGTAGCGCAGGCGCCGTACGAAGAAGGTGTCGCCGATCCGCCGCAGGTATTCCTCCACCTCCTTGACCGGCCCGCCCAGCACACAGGAGTCCGGGCCGTTGACCGCGGCCACGTCGAGGGCGAGACCCCACTCCTCGGCGAGTGCGAGGGCCCGCTTCACATCCGCCCCGATGGCCAGCATGGCGCCCTCCGGGCAGTCCTGCATGGCCGCGCCGCGCGCCGCTGTGAACGCGGCCGCGTCCTTCAGGTCGAAGACTCCGGCGAGCGCGGCCGCGGTGATCTCGCCGGAACTGTGTCCGCACACCGCGGCCGGCCGGACCCCCAGGTCCAGCAGTGCGGTCGCCGCCGCGTGGCCGACGGCGAAGAGAGCCGGCTGCGCCAGTGCCGGCCGGTTCAGCTCGGCGGCGGGGAAGGCGGGGTCGAACACCGCCTGCCGGATCCGCTCCGCGAGCGGGGCGGCGAAAGCCGCGAGGCACCGGTCGAGCGCCTGGCGGAACCCGGGGAGAGCGGTGAAGGGCTCGGCCATGGCCGGGCGTTGAGTGCCGCCGCCGGGAAAGAGAAAGACCACCGGGGCGGGGCCCGTCACCGGCGCGGTGCCCCGGGACGCCCCGGACCGGCCGGCGAGGCGCTCCGCGACCTCGGCGCTCGTCCGGCCGGTGACCGCGAGGCGTTCGCCCAGGGCCAGGCGGCCGCCCGCCAGCGTGTCGCAGACCTCGCCGAGATCCGGGCCGTGGGTCCTGAGGTGGGTGACCAGACCGTCGGCCACGCGGTCGAGTGCCTGGGGATCCGCCGCGGACAGGAGCACCAGGCGCTCGCGCGGCGCCTGTCCCTCGGGGGCGGAGGCAGGGGCAGGGGCAGCCGGTTCGCGCGGCGGTGCCTGCTCGATCACGACATGCGCGTTGGTGCCGCCGATCCCGAACGCGCTGACCCCGGCACGCCGTGGGCGCTCCCCGGTCCAGGGGACGGCCTCGGTGGGCAGGTACAGGGGGCAGTCCTCGGTCTCCAGCAGGGGGTTGCGCGCGGTGAACCCCGCGACGGGCGGGATCACCCCGCTGCGCACCACGAGCAGGGCTCTGATCAGCGCGGCGACTCCTGCGGCGGCATCCAGGTGGCCGATGCTGGCCTTCAGAGCGCCCACCGCCACACTGCCCTGCCGGGCGCCCGCCCTGCGCAGCGCGGCGCCGGCCGCCGTCCACTCGATCGGGTCTCCGATCCGGGTGCCGGTGCCGTGGGCCTCCAGATAGCCGATGGACCCGCCGTCGACCTCGGCCGCGCTCAGCGCCGCGGCGATGACCCGCTCCTGCCCCGTGGCGGACGGCGCGTAGTAACCGGCCTTCGCGTTCCCGTCGTTGTTGATCGCGGTGCCCAGGATGACGCCGTACGGCACGGGATCGTCCTCGGTGATGTCCGACAGCCGGCGCAGCACCACGGCACCCGCGCCGGACCCGGCGATCACCCCGTCCGCATGCCGGTCGAACGGCCGGCACGCACCCGTGGCGGACAGCACGCCGCCCGGCTGGTGCAGATGACCCGCCTGGGGGTAGCCGAACCCGGCGCCCACCACCAGGGCCTGGTCGCAGTCTCCGCTGAGCAGCCCCTGCACCGCCAGGTGCACGCCCACCAGCGAGGAGGAGCAGGCCGTCTGCACGGCGAAGGCCGGTCCGTTCAGACCGAGTTTGTAGGCCACGCGGCTCGCCATGAAGTCCGGCTCGCTGCCGTGGATCAGATCGTCGAGCAGGCCCGGATCGACGCTTCCGCGGCGGACCATCGCGCGCATGTACTCGCTGCCGGTCATGGACGCGTAGACGCTGGTCACCCGTGTTTCGTCGCGGACCGGAGCCCCCGCGTCCTCCAGGGCGTTCCAGGCCACCTCCAGCATCCAGCGGTGCTGAGGGTCCATCAGTTCGGCCTCGCGCCGGCGGATCTGGAAGAAGTCGTGGTCGAAGCGGTCCCAGCCGTCGAGATGACCCCGTACGGGCACATAGTCCGGGTCTGCGGCCAACGCGGTGGGCACTCCGGCCGCGATCAGCTCCTCCCGCGTGTATCTCCTGCTGTGCACGCTCCCGCGGAGCTGGGAATCCCACCAGTCGTCGATTCCACGGGGCCCGGGGAACCGCGCTGCCATACCGATGACCGCGATGTCCAAGGAGCGATCCCGACTCGTCACAAGGTCCCCCATCATGCGGTTGGAAACGGGTATTCCGTCTGATGCAGCGCTGGTGTCGCGCTGATGTAGCGCTGATCTCGCGCTGATGTCGCGTGAAATGACAACGGTCGTCGACAGTAGCCGGGGTCGGGTTTCTCGGGCCCCTGCGATCATGGCACAGCCCAACGTCCCGGAACGAGGGATCGGCCGCGGTCACATTCATGACGAAGTCAGGCTCAACCCCTTTTATGAAAGGAAAAGGAGGCTGGCAGGAAACGATCAGACATGGCAACGTCGTACGCGCCTGATGATGTGCTCGCAAACCCTCGTCGTCCGGGATCGCGAAGGGAGTCGACGTGTTGCGGTCGAATGCCGCGTGGGCTGCAGAACTCGCTGGGGAATCACCAGGAGAAGGACTGCATGACGTCTTCGCCGCACAGGCGCGCGCTCAGCCGCGGCACACAGCCCTGATCGCCCGGGACGCCCGGGTTTCGTACGGTGAACTGGATGCCCGCGCCGAGCGGATGGCCGGCCGGCTGTCCGCCGCCGGTGTCGAGCAGGGTCATCTCGTACCGATCCTGCTGCCCCGCTCCGTCGACCTGGTCGTCACGCTGCTGGCCGTTCTCAAACTCGGCGCCGCGTACGCGCTGCTCGATCCCGACTGGCCGCGGACCCGTCTGGACGCGGTGGTCGAACAGCTCCGGCCGCCGCTCGTCGTCGCCCGGCCGGGTGCGGTGGCGGAGCTGCCCGCGCCGCTGTGGACACCGGCCGAGGACGGTACGGGGGAGGACGGTACGGGGGAGGGCCCCGCCCGCGCCGCGGTGGCGGTACGGGACTCCGACGCGTGCTGTGTGTTCTTCACCTCGGGCACCACCGGACGGCCCAAAGGAGTGATCACCCCGCACCGGGCGACGGCACGGCTCTTCCGGGCGGGTACCTTCGCGCGTTTCGACCGGGATACGGTCATTCCCCTCGCGGCGGCGCTGCCGTGGGACGCCTTCTCCCTCGAACTCTGGGCCGCGCTGTACCACGGCGGCACCTGCGTCCTGACCGGCGAGCCGTTTCTGACGGCCGAGGCCCTGCGCGCGATGGTCGCCGACCACGGGGTGAACACGGTGTGGCTGACCAGCAGCCTGTTCAACCTGATGGTCGATGAGGACCTGACGGCGCTGAGCGGCCTGTCCCAGGTCATGATCGGCGGGGAACGCCTGTCCGTGCGGCACGTCGGCCGCTTCCTCGACCGGTTCCCCGACACGGCCCTGATCAACGGCTATGGCCCGGTCGAGAGCACGGTGTTCACCACCACGCACCGCGTCACCGCCGCGGACTGCGCCCGCTCCGGTGGCATCCCGCTGGGGCGGCCGGTGCCCGGCACCTCCGTTTTCGTCCTCCAGGGCAGCCGCCGCTGCGCGGCCGGGGAGCCGGGGGAGATCTGCGTCGCGGGCGACGGCCTGGCCCACGGCTACCTCGGTGAACCGGCCCTGACTGCCGAGAAGTTCCGGGAAGTCGACATCGACGGCGAGCGGGTCCGGCTGTACCGCACCGGGGACCTGGGCGCCCGGGACGAGAACGGGACCGTCGAGTTCCGCGGGCGGATCGACCGGCAGGTGAAGATCCGGGGCAACCGCGTCGAACCGGCCGAGGTGGAGCGGCAGATCGAGCGCCTGGTCCCGTACGTCGCCGACTGCCGGGTGGTCCCCCGGTGGAATGAACTCGGCGGCGCCTTCGAACTGGTGGCTTTCTGCGTGCCGGACCGGACCGGTGGCGGCGCACCGCCGGACACACCGGCGATCCTCGCCCGCCATCTGCCCGCCTACCAGCGCCCCGTCGACGTCGTCTTCGTCGACTCCTTCCCGCTGACCGGGAGCGGCAAGCTGGACGATCGGGCCCTGCTGGCGAGCGTGCCCAAGGCGCCCGTCGAGAGCCACCACGGCCCCGTCGGCGACCCGCTCGTCAGCCTGGTGGCCGAGGCGTTCGCGGCCGTGCTGGGCCGCCGGGCGGTGCCACCGGACACGTCCTTCTTCGAGCTGGGAGGCTCCTCGCTGCAGGCCGCCCGTGCCTGCACCCGGATCGGCAAGCGGGCGGGGCGGCCGGTTCCGCTGTCGATCCTGTACGAGCACGCGTCGGCCGAACGCCTCGGATCCTGGCTGCGGTCGGCGCGGGGCACGGACGCCGTACCGCCGCCGACCGGTGACATCCCGCTGACCCCCATGGAGCTGGTGTTCCTCACCCGCCATCTGACGGCGCCGCAGGACCGGTCCGGATACTGCCTGATGACGTGGCAGCTGCACGGCCGGCTCGACCAGGATGCCCTGGAGGCGGCCGTCGCCGCCGTCCACGAGCGGCACCAGGTGCTGCGCACGGCCTTCCGGGTGGATCCCCGGCCTCATGCCGAGGTCACCGACATCTGTGCCCCGCCCCTGGAGCTGCTGGACGCCCAGCCGACCGTCGACGAGGCGGTCGGCGCGCTGCGGCGGCTCTTCGCGGAGCCCTTGGAACCCCAGGACGCCGACCTGTGGCGCACCGCGCTGGTGCCGGTGACCGGGACGCGGGGCTGGCTGTTCGGTCTTGTGGTCCACCACATCGGCTTCGACGGCCGGTCGGAGTCCGTCCTGGCGCGCGACCTGTCCGACGCCTATGCCGGACGTGAGCCGCGAACCGCCCCGCCCACCCTGGCCGAGCGGGCCCGGCTGACGACGGCGGCGATTGCCGTGACGGACTTGGCGGGGCGGACGGAGCGGGTCCGGGAGGAGTTCCGGGACGTACCCGAGGTCCACTGGCCCGAAGGGCCCGGCCCCGGCCCCGGCCTCGATCCGGGGGCGACCGGGACGGGACACCTGGACGTGTCCGTTCCCGCGGCCGTGACGGCGCGCCTCGACGCACGGGGCGCCGCACTCGGCGTGAGCCGGTTCGTGGTGCTCCTGTCGGCCTGGGCGGACATCATGGCCGAGGCATGCGGGCAGCGGGACTTCGCGGTGGGCCTGCCCGTCGCCGAGCGCACCGTACCGGAGCTGGAGCAGGCCATCGGCTGCCTGATCAACATGGTGCCGGTCCGCCTGCGCGGCGCCGCGGTGGGCGGTGGCGAGGACGGTATCCGGGAGACCGGCCGACTGGTCCACCGGGCCTTCAGCCGTAGCGATGTCCCCTTCACGGCCGTCGCGCAGGGAGCGCAGGGAGTGGGGACGACGACGCCCGGCCGGCCCCCGGTGTTCCAGTGCCTTTTCGCCCTCCAGGACAACGCTCCGCCCCGGCTCGATCTGCCCGGTGTCGTCGCCGCGTATCTGCGCCAGCCGTACGCCGCCCTTCCCTTGGAGCTGCACCTCGAGGTGTGGCCGGACGAAAACAGCGCCGGCGCGCTCGATGTGGTGCTCTCGTTCCGGCGTGACGCCGTCGCCGAGGCCACCGCGCTGAAGCTGCTCGAGGGTTTCCATGACCGTCTTGCCCTGATCGCCGCGGGAGCTGCGTCATGACCGACATCACCTTCACCCCTGCCGACGTCGTCGACCCGGAGCTGCACGCCTCCGGCGAGGTGCACCGGCTGTGGCGCTGGATGAGACAGCACGCCCCGGTCCACTGGCACGAACCGGGCGATTTGCCGGGCTTCTGGTCGCTCACCCGGTACGACGACATACGGCAGGTGTACCAGAACCCGGCCGTCTTCAGCTCGGCGCAGGGCGTCCTGCTGCGGCCGACGGATCTGGGGGAGGACCCCGGCAGCGGTCTGACCATGGCCCTGACCGATCCGCCCAGGCACCGTGCCCTGCGTGAGCAGGTGGCCGACCGGTTCAGCGAACGGTGCGCCCGTTCCCTGGCGGGCGAGATGCGCGCCGAGATCCGCTCGGTGGTGACGCGCGCTGTCGAGTCGGGCAGCTGCGATGTGGTCCACGACATCGGAGCCCGGCTCTCCAGCCACAACATCGGCAGGCTGCTCGGTGTGGCGCCGGAGGACCGCGAGCGGCTGCTGACCTGGACCACGGAGGCGTTCGAGTCCGGCAAACCCCTCACCAGCCACCTGGAGCTGATGCGCTGTTTCATCGACATGATGTACGCGCGGATGGAGAAGCCCGCGGACGACGCGATGGGCATGTTGGTCGACAACGAGGTGCAGGGCGAGCTGTTGACGGAGACCGAGATCCTGCTGAGCTGCGAGAACCTGGTCGGAGCCGCGGAGAACGCGGGTCTGTCGATGGCCTCGGGGATCCTCGCCCTCGCCGCACATCCGCAGGCGTGGCAGCGGCTCGTACGGGAGCGGGACGGCGAACTCGTCAGGACCGCGGCGGAGGAGGTGCTGCGGTGGACGAGCAGCGCCACGCACAGCATGCGGACGGCCACGGCGGACACGGTCGTCCAGGACCGGCGCATCGCAGCCGGGGACCGGGTCGTGCTGTGGATCCCCTCGGCCAACCGGGACGAGTCGGTGTTCCCGGAACCCGAGCGATTCGACCTCGGCCGGCAGCCCAACCGCCATCTGGCCCTGGGCACGGGAGAGCACGTCTGTATCGGGAGCACCATGGCCCGCCATCAGATGCGGATGCTCCTGGAGACACTTGCGGAACTGGTCGCCGCCATCGAACCGGCCGGAGACGTGGAGCCACTGCGTTCGATCGCGGTGAACGGACCGGCGCACGCCGCCGTGCGCCTCGTCCCCCGATGAATGAGCCATAATCGCCCGCCGTAACCGGCGGCGGTAAATCCCGAGCCTATACCGCAAACGGACTTGAAGTGTTATTGTCGGAGTCTCGCGAATACCCCGTGGGTGTCGCCCGCGTCTGAGCTCCAGTAAGCAAGTCATCTGATTTTAGAACGTGAATTATCCGAAATTGGGGACTCCAGGTGAAGACCGCCTTTTTTATCGAGAGCAACATGTTGGACTACGGCCCCGAAGGCATGCGGCTCACCAAGGAAAAGGGTTATCGAACTCATTTCGTCGCCCGCGATCCGTCGGAGTACGCGAAGTTCTCTCCGAGTCCGGTCAGCATTGCCGATGCCCACAGCGTGGTCGACACCCATGACCTGGTGAAGCTCATGCATTTCTTCACCGACCACGCGCCGGACGCCGTGATCGCGTTCGACGACTACCGGCTGGTGCAGGCAGCCGTGATCGCGGAGCGGCTCGGCCTGCCACATGCCCCGGTGGACGGCTTGCTCAACTGTCACTTCAAGGACCGTTCCCGCAGCTTGACCAAGGGCATTGGACGCTCCGTGGCGGCCGTACGGGTGTCGCTGGACGAGCCGGGCGACGCGTCTCCACTCGGGTACCCGTGTGTGGTGAAACCTGTGGACGACGCCGGCAGCGCCGGGGTCCGGGTCTGTTCGTCCGACGACGAGTACCGCGCGGCTCTGCGTACCATCGCCGCCCACCAGGTCAACGCCCGCGGCTACCGCCGCGCACAGTACGCCCTGGTGGAAGAGTTCATCGACGGACCGGAATTCACGGCCGAGCTGATATGGGACGACCGCACCGACGGCTGGCGGTTCCTCGGATTCACCAAGAAGTTGATGGCCGAGCTCCCCTTCCGGGTCGAGCTCGGGGCCATGTTTCCGTACCATTTCGGGACGGCCGAGGAGGACGCTGGCATCGTGCGGGTGGTCGTCGACTGGCTCGCCGCGGTGGGACACCGCCGGGGAGCCGCCCATGTCGAGTTCAAGATCGTCGATGGCGTGCCGGCGCTGATCGAGATCAATCCGAGGCTGGGCGGGGACCAGATCCGGGAGCTGATGCGGCTCACCATCGGGGATGATGTCATCGACTTGTATACGCGGCTGTATCTGGGCCTTCCCCCCGGCGAACCGGTCGGCGACGTCCGCGGCGGCTATGCGACAAGCCTCTATCTGACGCCCCGGCGCACCGGACTGATCACGTCCGTGACGCCCCCGCCCGAACTGCCTGCCGGAATCCTCCGCGCCACCTTCACCTCGGGACCCATGCAGAACAACGGAGTGGTCGACAACGGCGATCGCCTCGGCCATGTCATCTCCTGGGCCGATGAATTCGATGCCTCGCTGGCCGTCGCAGAGGCATACCTTTCCCGGGTGGAGGTCGAGTACGCCTGACTCGGGGTGAATGGGCTCGGGGTGAATGGGCTCGGGGTGAGTGGGAAACCGCCGAAAAATCGGACGGGCAAGGAATTAGCTGAGGGGGATTCTTGCTGCATGACTCTATTGTGGACTGTATCGGCAGCACCCCGATGGTCCACTTGAGACGCCTTTTCCCGACGGGACCGCAGGTATTCGCTAAACTCGAAATGCTCAATCCTGCGGGAAGTGTCAAGGACCGTACCGCGCGGCACATCATCGAGACCGGAATGCGCGAGGGCCTGTTGCGTCCCGGGGCGCATATCGTCGAGAGCACTTCCGGAAATTTCGGTGTCGCGCTGGCCATGATGTCCCGGATCCATGGCCTGCGCCTCACCCTGGTGGTCGATCCGCACATCACATCCAGCAACCATGCGATTCTGAAAAGCTACGGTGCGCAGGTTGAGATGGTTGACGGTGCGGCAGCCGGAGGCAGCTACTTGCCCGCGCGTATCGCGCGGGTGAAGGACATACTGGCCGCGGATCCCGCGGCAGTCTGGATCAACCAGTACGCCAACTCCCTGGGGCCTGAAGCGCATTACCGGAGCACCGCGGAGGAAATAGCCGAGGATCTGCCGGGCGACCCTGACTATCTGGTCGTCGCGGTGAGCACAACCGGCACGTTGAACGGCCTGGCACGCCGGCTGAAGGAGCGCTACGAAGGGCTCCAGGTGGTCGCCGTGGATGCCGTCGGATCGGTGGTGTTCGGCAATCCTCCCGGACCGCGCCGACTTCCCGGGATCGGCTCGGGCCGGGTGCCCGAGCTGCTCGACGAGAGCCTGGTCGACCGTGTCGTCGAGGTGACGGACGAGGAATCGATCGAGGCCTGCCATGACTTGTTGTCCAAAGAGGCGATTTTCGCCGGCGGGTCCTCCGGATCGGTCATCGCAGCCATCCGGAAAATCGTCCCTTCCCTAGGCCCCGAATCCTCCGTCGTCACCCTCTTCCCCGATCGAGGAGACCGGTACATCGACCTGGTCTACGGCGCGGCAACGTCCGAGGGCCTGCTCGCCGGGACATCGGCCGAAGAAGGCGAGTCCCTGGTCGGCGCGAAGGTGGGTTCATGACCGCCCCGACGTGCCGGCGACATGGTGGCCGACACGGAGTCCTCGGCCGGAGCCGGACATCGAAGAAACCGGAGGCGAAGTGATGACTGACCAGACTGCCGCTCGGGCTGACGGGCTGCGCCCTCCGCGCAGCCTCATCTCCCTGCACGACCTGACACCTGAGGAGTTGCGGACGCTCGTCCGTCGCTCCTGCGCCTGGTACGAGAACAGACGCCCCAAGGAGCGCCCTCTGCAGGATCTTGTGGTGGGCACGCTGTTCAGCCACACCTCGACGCGTACCCGGACGGCTTTCACCAGCGGTGCGATACGGCTCGGCGGTACCGTCATCGCCTACGGGCCGAACGACCTGCAACTCGCCACGGGTGAGTCGCTGTCGGACACCGGCCGCATCCTGGGGGGAATGCTCGACGCCCTGGTGGTGCGGAGTCCTGTCGGTGAGGATGATCTGCGCGAGCTCGCCGACGCAGCCTCGATACCCGTCATCAACGCGATGGTGCGCGAAGAACACCCGACCCAGGGCCTCACGGACATCGCCCTCCTCTCCCATCGCTTCGGTTCGCTGCAGGGGCTCCATCTCGTCTATTTCGGCGAGGGGAACAACACGGCCGCGGCCCTTGCGCACGGCCTGGCACTGGTCCCCGGAGCCGCCCTGACCCTGGCGACGCCCGCCGGGTACGGGCTCGACCCCGCGGTCCTCGTCCGAGCCCAGCAGACGGCGAAGGAGTGGGGCAGCAAGGTCGTCGAGGTGCACCGGGTCGACGATATCGACGGCGACGCGGACGTCGTCTACACGACCCAATGGCAGACCACCGGGACCAGCAAGAGTGATCCGGACTGGCGGACGGCATTCACGCCGTTCGCCGTCGACGAGCGTCTGATGGCGCGGTGGCCGGATGCCTTGTTCATGCACGACCTGCCGGCCCGCCGGGGCGAGGAAGTCACGAGTGGGGTACTCGACGGGCCCCGGTCGCTGGCCTGGGACCAGGCGCAGATGAAGATGGCCAGTGCGATGGCCGTACTTGATTGGTGCCTGACCTAGCGCCGCATCAAACAACGTCCGGGCGCGTCGCACTCACCGCTTGAGCCGCTTACGCACCCGCCTGATCCTGGGGGGACCCATGCCACTCGCCGCCCTGAGACGCGTCGCCCGGGAAACCGTCTCCGGCCTGCCCCGGGAGTTCTGGTGGCTGTGGACGAGCACCCTCGTGAACCGGCTCGGCGCCTTCGTCGCCACGTTCATGGCCCTCTACCTCACGCTCGACCGCGGGTATTCGGCTTCGTACGCCGGTCTCGTCGCCTCCCTGCACGGGCTCGGCGGGGTCGTGTCCGCGCTGGGGAGTGGGGTGATGGCCGACCGGCTCGGCAGGCGGCCCACCCTTCTCATCGCCCAGTCCGCCACCGCCGGCTCCATCGCGCTGCTCGGCTTCATGCGCGACCCCGTGGCCATCGCCGCCGTCGCCTTCCTCGTCGGCATGGCCTCCAACGCCTCCCGGCCCGCCATGCAGGCGATGATCGCCGACATCGTCAGGCCCCAGGACCGGGTGCGGGCTTTCTCGCTGCACTTCTGGGCCGTCAACCTCGGCTTCGCCTTCGCCTCAATGGCCGCTGGGTTCATCGCCGAGTCCAGCTATCTCGCCGGGTTCCTCATCGAGGCGGGGATGACGCTGGCGTGCGCGGTCGTCGTCCTCCTCAAGGTGCCCGAGTCCCGGCCCATGCCCAAGGCCGAACAGACAGAGGACGGAGTCAGCCTCGGGACCGTGCTGCGGGACGGGCGGTACATGGCCGCCGTCGGACTGTCCTTCGTCCTCGCCGTCCTCTTCCAGCAGGGCAACGTCGGACTCCCGATCGCCATGGGCCGCGCCGGGTTCACGCCCGCCGACTACGGCCTGGTCATCGCCGTCAACGGCGTCCTGATCGTCGTCCTGCAGATCCCGATCACGCGCTTCATCGAGCACCGCGATCCGCGCGCATTGATGATCGTCTGCTCGCTCCTCGCGGGGTACGGTTTCGGACTCACCGCCTTCGCCGGGTCGGTCGGCGTCTTCGCGCTCACCGTCTGCGTGTGGACGCTCGCCGAGATCGGCTCCACGCCGACGCAGAGCGTGCTCCTCGTCCGGCTCTCACCCGCTCAGGGGCGTGGACGCTACCAAGGCATGAACACTCTGGCGTGGTCGGCCGCCGCCCTGATCGCCCCGCTCATGTCCGGCACGGTCATCGACCAATTCGGCCCGGAGTGGCTGTGGGGGTTGTGCGCGGTCGTGGGGACCTTGGCAGGGATCGGGTACGGCGTCCTCATGCGGCGACTGCCGGAGGAATCCACGCCGGCCGCGGCGGTTCCGGACGAGGCCGGGCCGGAGGTTCGTACGGCCTGAGAGCCGGGCCCGACGCCCGCCCGGGAATCTCACGGATGCGTCCGCATCCGCTGCGTCCGCATTCGCGCAAGGTCAGGGCCACACCAGGCAATACGGCTGATGTCCCGCCTCATGCAGCCGGTGCGAGAAGTCCTGCCATTCGTGCAGCAGCCGGTAGACCGTGAAGGCGTCGCGGGGGCCGCCGCGGTCGGGGACGGTGGACCAGATGAAGGCGGCGGCGCCGACGGCCTCCTCGCCGACGCCGCGGAGCGGGTCGACGGCGGTCATGGGGAGCTTGACCACGGCGTAGTCGGGGTGGAGGACGATGAGTTCGAGCGGGGGCACCTTGTGGAGGGGGACGCCTTCGATGCCGGTGAGCACCATCGCGGCCACCGTCTCCGGCTTGATCTTGGTGAACATGCCATGGCCGAGCTCATCGCCGCCGAGCTCCTCGGGGCGCATGGAGATGGGGACCCGGGCCGCGGTCGCGCCGTCGGGCGCGCCGAAGTACTTGTACGTCACCCCCATACGCCCGCTCCCGCTTCTGCGCGCGCCGCTTGCGTCGTCCCCGCGGCGCCTATGGCGTCCAGGGCGGGCGCGCTCGGGACCTCGATCGTCGGTCCCTTCACCCAGTTCGCCACCGCGATGCATATCTCCACCCGACCACTCGCGGCACCTGCCGCGCAACCCGATCATCGTGTCAGAGACCTCCCCCGCGCCAGTCGTGTGAAACGCCCGGCGGCAGTTCTTAGTCACCCTCTGACAACATGGCATGCGTGAGCTATCCGTACGCAGCACCAGTTTCGCAGACGCTTTTCGACCGCGCGGCCGTCGTGACGCCTGGCGGCGTGAATTCTCCGGTGCGGGCGTTCCGCGCCGTGGGTGGTACGCCCCGCTTCATGGTGTCCGGTACCGGTCCGTACCTCACCGATGCCGACGGACGGGAGTACGTCGACCTCGTCTGCTCGTGGGGGCCGATGATCCTCGGCCATGCGCACCCCGAGGTGACGGCGGCGGTGCAGGCGGCCGTGGTGCGGGGGACCTCGTTCGGGACGCCGGGGGAGGGGGAGGTCGCGCTCGCCGAGGAGATCGTGGCGCGGGTCGGGCCCGTGGACCAGGTGCGCCTGGTCTCCTCCGGGACCGAGGCGACGATGTCGGCGATCCGGCTGGCGCGCGGGTTCACCGGGCGGGCGAAGGTGATCAAGTTCGCGGGCTGCTACCACGGGCATGTGGACGCGCTGCTCGCCGCGGCGGGGTCCGGGGTGGCCACCTTCGGGCTGCCGGACACGCCGGGGGTGACGGGCGCGCAGGCCGGGGAGACCGTGGTGCTGCCGTACAACGACCTGGACGCGGTACGGGCGGCCTTCGCCGCGCACCCGGACGACATCGCGTGTGTGATCACCGAGGCGTCGCCGGGCAACATGGGCGTGGTGCCGCCGCTGCCGGGGTTCAACGCGGGGCTGAAGGAGCTGTGCGCCGAGCACGGCGCGCTGTACATCTCCGACGAGGTCATGACCGGCTTCCGGGTCTCGAAGGCCGGCTGGTACGGGATCGACGGTGTGGAGCCCGACCTGATGACCTTCGGCAAGGTCATGGGCGGCGGCTTCCCGGCCGCGGCGTTCGGCGGGCGCGCCGACGTCATGGCGCGGCTCGCCCCGGCCGGCCCGGTCTACCAGGCGGGCACCCTGTCCGGGAACCCGGTCGCGACCGCGGCGGGCCTGGCGCAGCTGCGGCTGCTGGACGAGGCGGCGTACGCGGCGGTGGACGCGGCGTCCGTGCGGCTGCGGGCGCTGGTGACGGAGGCGCTGGCCAAGGAGGGGGTCGAGCACCGGGTGCAGGCCGCCGGAAACATGTTCTCGGTGTTCTTCACCGGGGACGAGGTCACCGACTACGAGAAGGCCAGGGCGCAGCAGGCGTACCGGTTCACGGCCTTCTTCCACTCGATGCTGTCCCAGGGCGTCTACCTTCCGCCGTCCGCCTTCGAGTCGTGGTTCGTGTCCACGACGCACGACGAGCGGGCGCTGGAGCGGGTGGCGGAGGCTTTGCCGGGGGCGGCGCGGGCCGCCGCCGAGGCGACTGAATGATGGGCCCTATAACCCTTATGACAAACATGACAAACAGCGACAACGACATCACCGTCGTGCATGTGATGCGGCACGGCGAGGTGGAGAACCCCACGGGTGTGCTGTACGGGCGGCTGCCCGGCTACCACCTCTCGGACCTCGGCCGACAGATGGCCGACCGGGTCGCCGAGCACCTGGCCGAGCGTGACATCACCCATGTCGTGGCCTCGCCGCTGGAGCGGGCGCAGGAGACGGCGGCGCCGATCGCCAAGGCGCACGGTCTGGATGTGGGGACCGACCGGCGGCTGGTCGAGGCGGCGAACGTCTTCCAGGGGAAGACGTTCGGCGTGGGCGACGGCGCGCTGCGCCGGCCGGCCAACTGGAAGTATCTGACCAACCCCTTTCGCCCCTCCTGGGGCGAGCCCTACATCGACCAGGTCGTGCGGATGATGGCGGCCATCGGGGTGGCGCGGGACGCCGCGCGCGGGCATGAGGCGGTCTGCGTCAGCCATCAGCTGCCGATCTGGATCGTGCGCAGCTTCGTGGAGCGGCGGCGGCTGTGGCACGACCCGCGCAAGCGGCAGTGCACCCTGGCCAGCCTCACCAGCTTCACCTACCGCGGCGACAACATCGTCTCGGTCGGCTACAGCGAGCCGGCGCGCGATCTGGTCCCGGCGCATCTGCTCGCGGGCGCCAGGCCCGTGAAGGGGGCCTCCAAGGGCTACGGCGCATGACCGGCGGCGGTCCTCCAAGGGCTACAGCTCATGACCGGCCGCGTATGACCGGCGTGTTCACGGCCGATATGTAATGGAACGGAAACAGCGCGTCGACGTTTCGATTCGGTGGCGCTGATTCGGAACCTCGGTATTCGCATCGCCATCTCAACGGGCGTCCGCAGGACCTGGCGGACACCGGACGCCGGTTACGGCGAGAGCGAATTGAGGACACGATGCGGGAGATCAGCCGGAGGGGGATTCTCGGTCTGGGAGCAGGGGCGGCGGCGTCGCTGGCCGTCGCCGGCTGCTCCTCCTCGTCGGGGTCCGGATTCACCCCCAAGCCGGGCAGGACGACGCAGGCGCGGCCGAAGCCGATCGGCGACGGCTCCACCGCGCACACCGGGAAGCAGCCGAACCAGCCGTCCGCGCCGGAGCGGCTGGAGCCGGGCCAGAAGCCGCCGCAGTTCGTGGTCTTCTCCTGGGACGGGGCGGGAGAGGTCGGCAACGGCCTCTTCCCGCGGTTCCGCAAGCTCGCCAAGGACCATGGCGCGGCCATGACCTTCTTCCTCTCCGGTATCTACTGCCTGCCGGAGTCGAAGAAGAGGCTGTACCAGCCGCCGAACAACCCGGTCGGCGCCTCCGACATCGGCTATCTCACTGATGATCACGTCCGGATGACCCTGCAGAACGTGCGCGAGGCATGGCTGGAAGGCCATGAGATAGGCACCCACTTCAACGGCCACTTCTGCGCCGGAAGCGGCTCGGTCGGCAACTGGACGCCCGCCCAGTGGCGGTCGGAGATCGACCAGGCCGTGTCGTTCGTCACAAAGTGGCGGACGAACACCGGCTTCAAGGACCTCGAGCCGCTGCCCTTCGACTACAGCAAGGAGCTCGTCGGCGGCCGCACCCCGTGTCTGCTCGGCCAGGACAACCTGCTGCCGACCGCCAAGGAGCTGGGCTGGCGCTATGACGCGAGCTCGCCCGGCGGGCGTCAGGTGTGGCCGACGAAGAAGCTGGGCATCTGGGACTTCCCGCTGCAGCAAATACCCTTCCCCGGGCATTCCTTCGAGGTCCTGTCGATGGACTACAACATCCTGGCCAACCAGTCCCGGAATTCGACGAATGCCCCGCCGGCCAACTACCCGGCCTGGCGCGAGCAGGCGACCCAGTCGTACATCTCCGGATTCCAGCGGGCCTACGAGAGCAACCGCGCCCCCTTCTTCATCGGCAATCACTTCGAAAAGTGGAACGGCGGCATTTACATGGACGCCGTCGAAGCGGCGATCAAGCACATCGCCGACGAAAAGCACAAGGACGTCCGGCTGGTGTCCTTCCGGCAGCTCACGGACTGGATGGACGCCCAGGACCCCAAGGTCCTCCAGCATCTGCAGGGGTTCGACGTGGGCCAGCAGTGGAGCGCCGCCGCCTGAGTCCGAGACGGTGCTGAGGGGGGTGCCGAAGATCCGCGAAAGGCGCATGCGAAACTTTTCACATGAGTGCCCGCCGCGCCCCTCGGCGCCTCGCGATCCGCCCTCGCGCAACCGTCATGGCCACCGGCGCCGCGGTAGCCGCGCTGACCCTGTCCGCCTGTGGAGCGGGTGGCACCTCGGGCGGCTCCAGCGACACCAAGTTCATCCAGGGCAAGGGCGGCGTGGACACCGTCGCCAAGAGCGACCGCAAGCACGCCCCCGAACTGACCGGTAAGACCCTCGACGGCGACAAGCTCGATCTCGCCGACTACAAGGGCAAGATCGTCGTGGTCAACGTCTGGGGCTCGTGGTGCACGCCGTGCCGGGCCGAGGCGCCCAACCTCGTCAAGGTCGCGAAGGACACCGAGGCCGACGGGGTGCAGTTCGTGGGGATCAACACCCGTGACCCGGACCCCGCCAACGCGATTCAGTTCGAGAAGGAATTCAAGGTCGACTATCCGAGCCTGTACGACCCGATCGGCAAGCTCATGCTGCGCTTCCCCAAGGGCAGCCTCAATCCTCAGGCCATCCCCACGACCATCGTCCTGGACCGGGAAGGCCGGATCGCGGCGCGCGCGCTCACCCCGCTCAGCGAGGAGAGCCTGCGCGAGATGCTCAAGCCGCTGATCGAGGAGAAGTGACGCCGTGAGCATCCTGGCCGCGGCCGTCCCCGGCGCCAATGAGACCGTCCTGAACGGGGCGCTGCTGCTGGCGCTGCCGGTCGCCATCTTCGGCGGCCTGGTCTCCTTCTTCTCTCCTTGCGTCCTGCCGCTGGTGCCCGGCTATATGTCGTATGTCACGGGCGTCACCGGTACGGATCTGGCTGAGGCCAAGCGCGGCCGGATGCTGGCCGGCGCCTCCCTCTTCGTACTCGGCTTCACCGCCGTCTTCGTCTCCGCCGGCGCGCTCTTCGGCAACTTCGGCTGGACGCTCCAGGAGCACAAGGAAACCCTCTCCAAGGTGCTCGGGGTCATCACGATCGTCATGGGCCTCGCCTTCATGGGGATGCTGAAGGGCTTCGGGCAGCGGGAGTTCCGCTTCCATATGAAGCCCGGGATGGGCCTGGTGGGCGCGCCGCTGCTGGGCGCCCTGTTCGGCGTGGGCTGGACCCCCTGCCTGGGCCCCACGCTCTCCGCCGTCAACGTCCTGGCGATGCAACAGGCGAGCGCGGGGCGCGGGGCCCTGCTGATGGTCGCCTACTGCCTCGGGCTCGGACTGCCGTTCATCGCCGTGGCCATCGCCTACCGGAGGATGCTCGGCGCCTTCAGCTGGGTCAAGCGGCACTACGTCTGGGTGATGCGGATCGGCGGCGGCATGATGGTCGCCCTCGGGGTGCTGCTCCTCACAGGTGTCTGGGACAGCATGATGGGCGACATGCAGGCCTGGGCCTTGCGCTTCAACGTTGGGATCTGATCGATGTCCACCACCGATACCGACACCGCCACCGGCAGCAGCGAACCCCCCGGCAAGGCCGCCGAGCCCGCCGAGCCCGCCGAGCCCGCCGAGCCCGCCGACGAGCGTGACCTCGGCGCGGCGGGGGCACAGCTGTCCACGGCTCCCGCCGAGGAGATCGGCGTCCCCTCGATGGGGCCGATCGGCTGGGCCCGGTGGTTCTGGCGGCAGCTGACCTCGATGCGAGTGGCGCTGCTGCTGCTCTTCCTGCTGTCGCTCGGTGCGATCCCCGGCTCGCTGGTCCCGCAGACGGGCATCGACCCGGTCAAGGTGGAGAACTTCAAGGAGCGGCATGAAACGCTCGCGCCGGTCTACGAGAAGCTGGGGCTCTTCCACGTCTACAGCTCGGTGTGGTTCTCCGCGATCTACATCCTCCTGTTCGTCTCGCTGATCGGCTGCATCATCCCGCGCACCTGGCAGTTCATCGGCCAGCTGCGCAGCCGTCCGCCGGGCGCCCCGCGCCGGCTGACCCGGCTGCCCGCGTACACCACCTGGCGGACCGAAGCAGAGCCGGAGCGGGTGCTGGAGACCGCCCGGCGGATCATGAAGCGGCGCCGCTTCCGGACCCATACGGTCGGCGGCGCGGTGGCCTCCGAGAAGGGCTATCTGCGCGAGGCCGGCAACCTCCTGTTCCATATCGCGCTGATCGTGATGCTGGTGGCCTTTGCCGTCGGGCAGCTGTACAAGGCCGAGGGCGGCAAGCTGATCGTCGAGGGCGACGGGTTCGCCAACAATCTGACGCAGTACGACGACTTCAAATCCGGCACCCTCTTCGACAAGAACGACCTCGCTCCCTTCGGTTTCCAACTGGACCGCTTCACGGCGACCTATGAGCGCAGCGGCCCCCAGAAGCGCACCCCCCGCACCTTCCGCGCCGATGTCACCTACTGGGAGGGTGCGGACGGCAAGGAGCACAAGACCTCGATCAAGGTCAATGAGCCCCTGGAGATCGCGGGTTCCAAGGTCTATCTGCTCGGCCACGGCTACGCCCCGGTCGTCACGGTGCGCGACGGGCAGGGCAAGGTCGCGTTCCGCGGGGCGGTGGCCTCGCTGCCGTTCGACGCGGTCAACCTCACCGAGAACGTAGTGATCAAGGTCCCGGACTACCGCGACAAGAACAACAAGAAGGACCAGCTCGGCGTCCAGGGCCAGTTCGTGCCGACCCTCGACCTGAGCACGGGCACGATGTTCTCCCAGTTCCCAGCGCTGGACAATCCGGCGCTGATCCTGACCGCCTACCACGGCAGCCTGGGCGTGGACGGCGGGATCCCGCAGAACGTCTACCAGCTCGACACCTCGCGGATGAAGCAGTTCAAGAAGTCCGACGGGTCGGCCTTCGCGGACGTGCTCAAGGTGGGCGACACCATGAAGCTGCCGAACGGGGCCGGGACCCTCAAGTTCGAGGGCATCAAGACCTGGGCCACCTTCCAGATCTCCCACCAGCCGGGCACCGGCTACGCGCTCGTGGGCGCCGTCGCCGCCCTGATCGGCCTCGCTGCCTCCCTGTTCATCCAGCGCCGCCGGGTGTGGGTCCGCGCGGTGACCGGAGACGACGGTGTCACCGTCGTCGAGATGGCGGGGCTCGGGCGCAGCGAGTCCGCCAAGCTTCCCGAAGAACTCGCCGACCTCGCCGTGGCCCTGCAGTCCGAGGCCCCGCCCGCGCCGGAGCCGGAGCCGAATCCGGATATCGACACCGCACAACCCGCAGATCCTGCCGAAGGAGCGCGCGCGTGAACCTCGCTGCCGAAACCAACGAGACGCTGGCCAATTACAGCAATGTGCTGATCTATTCGGCCATGGCGGTCTACACCCTCGCCTTCCTCGCCCATATCGCCGAGTGGGTGTTCGGCAGTCGCAGCGCCGTCGGCCGCACCGCCGCCGCCATCACCGCGAGCTCCGCCGCCTCAGCCCCCACAGCCTCGTCCAGGGCCTCTGTGCGGGGCGCCCAGGGCGGCGGCACCGCCGTCCTCGAACGCCCCAAGATCGTCACCCGCTCTGCCGCGGGCACCCGTGACGTCCCCGACGGGCCGGGCGCCGCGGGCGGCACCGAACAGGGCGATCTGTACGGCCGGATCGCCGTCGGCCTCACCGTGCTCGCCTTCCTGATGCACGTCGGCGCCGTGCTCACCCGCGCCCTGTCCGTACAGCGCGCCCCCTGGGGCAACATGTACGAGTTCTCCACGACCTTCGCCATGGTCGCGGTCGGCGCGTATCTCACCCTCCTCGCGCTGAAGAAGAATGTCCGCTGGATCGGGCTCCCCCTCGTCACCACGGTCCTCCTCGATCTCGGTCTCGCTGTCTCTGTCTTGTACACCGCCAGCGCCCAGTTGGTTCCCGCCCTCCACTCGTACTGGCTGTGGATCCACGTCAGCTGCGCGATCATCTCCGGCGCCTGCCTCTACCTCGGCGCTGTCGCCACGCTGCTCTACCTCTTCCGCGACCGGTACGAGGAGAAGCTGGCCAAGGGTGAGGAGCCCGGCCGCTTCGCGTCCGTCCTGGAGCGGCTGCCCGCGGCCGGCAGCCTCGACAAGTTCGCGTACCGCATCAACGCCACGATCTTCCCGCTGTGGACCTTCACGATCATCGCGGGCGCGATCTGGGCCGAGGCCGCCTGGGGCCGCTACTGGGGCTGGGACCCCAAGGAGGTCTGGTCCTTCATCACCTGGGTCGCCTACGCCACCTATCTGCACGCCCGCGCCACCGCCGGCTGGAAGGGCCGCAAGGCCGCCTACCTCGCGCTGATCGCGTTCGGCTGCTACCTCTTCAACTACTACGGCGTGAACATCTTCATCAGCGGCAAGCACTCCTACGCCGACGTCTGAACCGCAGGAGTCTGAATTGTCGCCCGCAGGGCCGGTTCGTGTGACCCAGGTCACGGGAACCGGCCCTCGTCGTTCGGACAGTCCCCCGTCGTGGAGAAGAATCTTCGAGCCCGTATCAGAGACGGGGATCCCGAAGCCTTCGGGGAGCTCTTCGACGCCTGTGCGCGCTCCGTCTACAACCATGTCTACCGCCTGACGGGGGACTGGTCGACGGCGGCTGACCTTCCTCGAAGCGTCTCTGATCGGCTTGGGTTTCCCGGGTCGTCCTGGGTGATCCGGGGCGACGTCGGGTGGTTGGCTCGTGTTGGTGTGCCATCGGGGGTTGGAGTCCCGCGGGTGTGAGCCGGTTGTGACCGCCTGGTGCGGCCGGTGCCGATCGTGTTCGGTTCCTGCTGTCGACGCCGCTGGATGCAGGGGGCACCTCCCAGCGGTAGCTGGGGGAGGGTCTGGCGCGGTGGAGGCCGCCCTGCCGGACGCTTTCCGAGCCGGTGTGGACCCGGCCGGGGCAGGCTGCATCGATATGCGGCTCCGCCGCGTGTCCACGTCGCTTCCCGGGCGCGGGGCGTTTGGTTCATGGGAGCCGTGGAGTCCGCTCCCTGTTTTGTTGGCAGGCCGACGCGGTATGGAGATTCGCGGCCAGGACTGCACCGTAGCGCCATAGCCCTCACCGGCAACAGCTCCACCGGACATCCCACCCGATCGCATGAACATATCGAACAGGTGATCCAGGAGATGCGGCGTCGCCCGCCCAGGAACACCCAGGATCCTCAGGCCATTCGAACGGCTACCACACCCTGGCGGCCGCGCGGGAGGATCGACCCGGCAGCTGGCAGCCCTGGCTGCTCGGCATCGCCACCAACACCGTCCGCAACGCCCGGCGCGCTGCCCGCCGCCACGCCGCCGTCAACCGGCTGCCGCGCTGGGAGGCCGTCCGCGACATCGCCGAGACGTCGCCTCCCGCATCGCTCGCCGTGGTCGGCGGGCTCGCGGTGACGGGAACGGACGACGGCGACGGCCTGCGGGTCGGCCCGGACGGCACGGCCACGTACGCCTTCGCGCCGCGGGTCAACGGGGACACCGAGGACAACGCGCCCGAAGTGCTGGCCCGCATCGAGACCGTGGCGGAGAAGTCGTCGGCGTCGTCGGCGGCGGAGTGGAAGGGCGGCGGGGGTATCCGCGACGACCAGTACGTGTACATCGACAGCAAGGTGGCCTTCGAGACCCAGGTGAACGGCAGCCCCCCCAAGCTCGACCCGCTGCACCGCCGCGAGGTCTGGCTGTCGGTGGACGGCTCCCGCAACGGGCTGCTGCGCGAGCCCGGCCGGCCGGAGAACAAGGCCCAGCCCCTGGACCCCGAACCCGCCCCGGGCAAGCGTGGCTACGACAGGTCGACCAGTTACCGCCATCTCCAGACCCTCCCCACCGATCCCGGCGCGATGCGGAAGTGGATCTACGCGACGGTGGAGCAGACCCGGGACCCTGAGCGGTCGCTGGACCAGGACGCGTTCGTGCTCGTCGGCGATCTCATCCGCGAATCGCTGATGCCGCCGAAGGTGAGCGTCGCGCTCTACCGCGCGGCGGCGGAGATCCCCGGTGTGGTCGTCGTGCCCGACGCCGTGGACGCCGCCGGGCGGCACGGGGTCGCCGTCGCACGGGTCGACTCCGGCCGCTCCGCCATCCGCGAGGAGCTGATCTTCAACCAGAAGACGGGCGAGTACCTGGGCGAGCGCAGCGTCGCGCTCGAGGACGCCAACGGCCACAAGGCCGGACAGGTCACCGGCACCGCCGCGATCCTGGACCGGGCGGTCGTGGACAAGCTCGACCAGCGCCCGCAGTGACGGCGTGACACAAAGAGCACGCCACCCGGCCCGCTGAGACGCGCAGGGGCGTACGGGCCCACCAGCCCGTACGCCCCTGCGCGTGGCCCTTGGAGGTTTACTCCTTCGCGTCCCCCGAACCTTCCTCGTTCTTGCGGCGCAGCTCCTCCTCGCGGCGGCGCAGGTCCGCCTCCCAGTCCTTGAGGAGTTCCTCGTCGTCCGTCTTGTTCTCCTCGTGGAGGGACTTGAGGAATTCGGGGTTGTCGTCCGGGGCCACCCACTGCTTCTGTGGCCCGGCCGCGGAACGGCTGCCGCCGCCCGCGCCCCCGCCCGCGACCGCGGCCCGGTTCTTGCCCGCCACCAGCCAGGCGATCGGGCCGATCAGCACCTCGCCGAAGAGCAGCACGATGATCACCCAGACCACCTTGGGCAGGTGGCGCACTTCCTCTTCGGGGGTGTTGAGGCAGTCGATGAAGGCGTAGATCCACAGCGCCAGGATGAGCAGGAAGGGCAGATACCTGAGCATGATGGCCGGTCCCCGGGGAATGATGGTGGGCCGCACGTGGGCCCCATGACGGCTCCAGGGTAGTCCGTACCGGATACTGGAACGCATGGCTTATGACGATCTTCGCTCCTTTCTGCGGGCGCTTGACCGCGAGGGAGACCTCAGGCGCATCAAGGCCGAAGTCGATCCGTATCTGGAGATCGGGGAGATCGTCGACCGGGTGAACAAGTCGGGCGGTCCGGCGCTGCTCTTCGAGAACGTCAAGGGCTCGGCCATGCCGCTGGCGATGAACGTGTACGGCACCGATCGCCGCCTGCTCAAGGCCCTTGGGCTCGCCTCGTACGACGAGATCGGCGAGAAGATCGGCGGGCTGGTCAAGCCGGAGCTGCCGCACGGCTTCGGCGGGCTGCGCGAGGCGTTCGGGAAGCTCGGCGCCGTGGCGCATGTGCCGCCGAAGAAGGTGAAGGACGCGCCCGTGCAGGAGGTGGTGCTCACGGGCGACGACGTCGACCTGGAGGCGCTGCCCGCGCTGTTCACCTGGCCCGAGGACGGCGGGTCATTCTTCAACCTCGGCCTGACCCACACCAAGCACCCCGAGACCGGGGCCCGGAACCTGGGCCTGTACCGGCTGCAGCGCCATGACCGCCGCACCATCGGGATGCACTGGCAGATCCACAAGGACAGCCGCAACCACTACCAAGTGGCGGCCAGGCGCGGCGAGAAGCTGCCGGTGGCGATCGCCTTCGGCGCGCCGCCTGCCGTGACGTACGCCGCGACGGCCCCGCTGCCCGGCGATATCGACGAATACCTCCTCGCGGGCTTCGTCCAGGGCAAGCGGGTCGAGATGGTCGACTGCAAGACGGTGCCCCTTCAGGTCCCGGCCCACGCCGAGGTGGTCATCGAGGGCTGGCTGGAGCCCGGGAAGATGCTGCCCGAGGGGCCGTTCGGCGACCACACCGGCTTCTACACCCCGCAGGAGCCCTTCCCGGCGCTCACCATCGACTGTGTGACGATGCGGCAGCGCCCGCTGCTCCAGTCGATCGTGGTGGGCCGTCCGCCGACCGAGGACGGGCCGCTGGGGCGGGCGACGGAGCGGTTCTTCCTCCCGCTGCTCAAGATCATCATCCCGGACATCGTGGACTACCACCTCCCGGAGTCGGGCGGCTTCCACAACTGTGCGATCGTCTCCATCGAGAAGAAGTACCCGAAACACGCACAGAAGGTGATGCACGCCATTTGGGGTGCGCACATGATGTCGCTGACCAAGCTGATCGTCGTGGTCGACGCCGACTGCGACGTCCACGACCTGCACGAGGTGTCCTGGCGGGCGCTGGGCAACACCGACTACGCCCGCGACCTGACCGTCGCCGAGGGTCCGGTCGACCATCTCGACCACGCCTCGTACCAGCAGTTCTGGGGTGGCAAGGCGGGCATCGACGCCACGGCGAAGTGGCCCGAGGAGGGCTATACGCGCGACGGCGGCTGGCCGCGGATGGTCGAGTCCGACGCCGAGACGGCCGATCGGGTGACACGGCGATGGAAGGAGTACGGGCTGTGACAGGCGCGGCGAGAACGGAGGCGGGCGGCGCGGGCACGCCCCTTGCCGGGGTGGCCCGATGAGCGCCGACTCCGCGACCCCCGGCATCCTCGGCCCCGAATCCGCGCCGCCCGGCCGCGTCCGCGCCTTTCTGCGGCTGGTGATGATCGAGCACTCGGTCTTCGCGCTGCCCTTCGCCTACATCGCCTCGCTGACCGCGATGCAGCTGTGGGACGGCACGGTCCACTGGCTGCGGCTGCTGCTGGTGACGGTCGCCATGGTGGGGCTGCGCACCTTCGCCATGGCCTGCAACCGGATCATCGACCGGGAGATCGACGCCCGCAATCCGCGCACCGCGGGGCGCGAGCTGGTCACCGGCGCCGTGCCGGTGCGCTCCGCCTGGATCGGCGCCCTGGTCGCGCTCGCCGTCTTCCTCGGCGCGGCCGCGCTGCTGAACCCGCTGTGTCTGGCCCTGGCGCCGGTCGCGGTGGTCCCGATGGTGGTCTATCCGTACGGGAAGCGTTTTACGAACTTCCCGCACGCCATCCTCGGCCTCGCCCAGGCGATGGGCCCGGTCGGGGCGTGGATCGCGATCACGGGGGAGTGGTCCTGGGACGCGGTGATCCTCGGCCTCGCGGTCGGCATCTGGATCGGCGGCTTCGATCTGATCTACGCCTGCCAGGACGTGGCCGCCGACCGGGCCCACGGGGTGAAGTCGGTGCCGGCCCGCTTCGGTATCGCGGGGTCGCTGTACGGGGCGCGCGTCTGTCACGTCGTCACCACGCTGCTGCTGGGCTGGTACGGGCTGGCCACCGACGCAGGGTTCTTCTTCTGGCTCGGGCTGGTGATCGTGGCGGCGGCCTTCTGGTACGAGCACTCGGTCGTGCGGCCCGGCGATCTGTCCCGGCTGAACCGCGCCTTCTTCACCGTCAACGGCTTCGTCGGCATCGCGCTGTTCTGCTGTGCGCTGCTCGACCTGCTGGTGCGGGGGCTGAGCCCATGAGGCCCGTTGGTTAGGCTCGTCGTGTGGAGCCGCCGCACGAGCCGTACAGGCCGCACAGACAGCCGTACGGACCGCACGAAGAAGTGAGCCGGCGCCGGCCCTGGGTGGTCGGTGTCTCCGGCGCGTCCGGGACGCCGTACGCCGCCTCCGTACTGCGCGCGCTGCTGTCCGCGGGGGAGGCCGTCGACCTGGTGGTCAGCCGGGCCTCGCGGCTGACGCTGCTGGACGAGACGGGCATCTCCTTCCGGGACGCGCACTGGCGCCAGGACCTCGGCCGCTGGCTGGCGCGCGGCGCGGACGGCACGCCCGACGCGTTCGAACCGCGGGTGCGGACGGCGGACGTACGCCACTGGGCGGCCGGGGACCTGGCCGCGGGCCCGTCCTCCGGCAGCTACGACGTCAAGGGGATGCTGATCGTCCCGGCGAGCACCGCGTGTGTGGCGGGGGTGGCGCTCGGCCTGTCCAAGGACCTGCTGCAGCGGTCGGCGAGCGTCAGCCTCAAGGAGCGGCGCCCGCTCGTGGTCGCGGTGCGGGAGGCGCCGCTGAGCGGACAGACCCTCAGACACCTGGTCGCGCTGGACGAGGCGGGCGCGGTCGTGGTGCCCGCGTCGCCCGCGTTCTACGCGGGGGCGACTCATATCCAGGATCTGGTGGACTTCGTGGCGGGGCGGGTGCTGGACGCGGCGGGGGTGCCGCACAAGCTGTACCGCCGCTGGGAGGGGGAACTCCGGGGAGGGGCCGGGGACGAGTAGCGGGGGCCGTACCGCCACGGCGCTTCGCCGAAGTGGCCCGCCCGCGCGGCCCGCCCGCACAGGCCGCAGGGCCTTTAGGTTCTAGAAGGCGAGACGCCCTCTATACCTTGGTTTATGCGTGTAAACTTGCTGTATCTCTGAATAATGGAAGGCGCACGGCATATGGACGCGGTGGACAGACAGCTCATCCAGGCCCTGCGGGAGAACGGGAGGGCGTCGTACGCGGAGCTCGGCCGGCTCGTCGGTCTTTCCGGACCCAGCGTCACGGACCGGATCAACCGCCTGGAGGCGGCCGGGGTGATCACCGGCTACCGCGCGACCGTCGATGCCGCGTCCCTGGGCCTCGGGGTGACCGCCCTCATCGGCATTCAGCTCTCCGACGCCGTCGACCACGAGGAGGTGGCGGGGCGGCTGCGCGAGCTGGCCGAGATCGAGGACTGCTGGTTCATCGCGGGCGACGATTCGTACATGCTCAAGGTGCGCGCTTCGGATGTGGACGGGCTCGAGCGGACCATCCGGCGGCTGTCCGCGACCAAGGGCGTCGCCCGTACGCGTACCACGATCGTGCTGTCCACGAAGTGGGAGGACCGGGTCGGCGAATTGCCCGACGACGTCAAGGCGTAGTCTCAGGAAGGCCACTTAAAGCAAAGGCCTACATAAGCAGACGTATTGCAGACGTATGGGAGGCGGCCGCATGACTGCGTCTATCCAAGATGCGGGTCTCAAGCGCGAACTGGAAGAGAAGGTCCGCGCCGGAGAGCGGCTGTCACGCGAGGACGGCATCGCGCTGTATGAAAGCGATGACCTGGCCTGGCTCGGCGGGCTGGCCCATGAGGTGCGCACCCGCAAGAACGGTGACGTGGTTCACTTCAACGTCAACCGCCACCTCAACATGACCAATGTGTGCACCGCCTCGTGTGCGTACTGCTCCTTCCAGCGCAAGCCGGGCGAGAAGGACGCGTACACCATGCGCATCGAGGAGGCCGTCCGCCTCGCCAAGGCGATGGAGAACGAGAACCTCACCGAGCTGCACATCGTCAACGGTCTGCACCCCACCCTCCCCTGGCGCTACTACCCGCGGTCGCTGAAGGCGCTCAAAGAGGCCCTTCCGCAGGTGTCCCTGAAGGCCTTCACCGCCACCGAGATCCACCACTTCGAGAAGATCTCCGGGCTGCCGGCCTCGGAAATCCTCGACGAGCTGATCGACGCCGGTCTGGAGTCGCTGACCGGCGGCGGCGCGGAGATCTTCGACTGGGAGGTCCGGCAGCACATCGTCGACCACGAGACCCACTGGGAGGACTGGTCGCGCATCCACCGGCTGGCGCACGAAAAGGGCCTCAAGACCCCGTGCACCATGCTGTACGGGCATGTCGAGGAGCCCCGGCACCGGGTGGACCATGTGCTGCGGCTGCGTGAGCTCCAGGACGAGACCGGCGGGTTCCAGGTCTTCATCCCGCTGCGCTACCAGCACGACTTCGTGGACATGAAGGACGGCAAGGTCCGCAACCGGCTGCAGGCCAGGACCACCATGGCCACCGGCGCGGAGGCGCTGAAGACCTTCGCGGTCTCGCGGCTGCTGTTCGACAACGTCCCCCATGTGAAGGTCTTCTGGGTGATGCACGGCGTACGGACCGCCCAGCTCGCGCTCAACCACGGCGCGGACGACATGGACGGCTCGGTCGTCGAGTACAAGATCACCCACGATGCCGACAACTACGGCACGCCGAACAAGCTGACCCGGGACGATCTGCTGGAGCTGATCCGGGACGCGGGCTTCCGCCCGGTGGAGCGGAACACCCGCTACGAGATCATCCGCGAGTACGAGGGGCCGGACCCGGCCCGGCGCGAGGCGCCGCAGCCCATGCGCGCCTGACGCCGAGCCGACCGGTAGGCGGCCTACCAGGGGCTGGTCCCGGATCTCAGGGTCGTCGCGGAGGCCTTGGGGCCTCCGTGATTCACTGGATGGGCAGGACTTCCCAGCAGAAAGAAGACGGCCGTGCCTTTCAAGCCGAGCGCGACGTTCCGCTACACCGCCATGCGCCTGGGGATCTTCGCGGGCTCCTTCCTGGTGATGTGGGCCCTGGTGTACTTCCGGGTGGTGCCCGCCGGGCTCGGCGGCTCCAACCTCTTCTGGGTCGCGCTGCTGGCCCTGGTCGTCTCGGCGCCGCTGAGCTTCGTCCTGCTGCGCAAGCAGCGCGACGACATGGCGGTGCAGGTCTCGGAGCGGGTGGACCGCGCCAAGGCGCGGCTCGCGGCGAACCAGAGTCAGGAAGACGGCGTCTGAGCCACACCTCCGCCCCGGCTCTTCCGTACGGCTTCTGCTTGTAACCCTCCTCACACCTCTTCGGCGTCCCGTCTTCCAGCTCCCGCTGGCAGACGGGACGTTGTTCGTTCGCACTGCTGTGTGTAAAAGCCTGGCTATGGGGAACTCAAAGTCAGGGTGTTAGTGTTCTTGTCATGACGACTGCAGCCGCGCCCCGATTCCCCATGAGCGTCCCGCTCGTGGCGCGCCTGCACATCGATCTCTGCCGCTGCCGGTCGGCGGCCTGTCGCCGCCGCTGACCGCTTCTTAACGCCCCAGCGGCCGGAGACCGTACGGACTCCTGGCTCACCCCCGTCCGCTACCTCGTCCCCTGACTTTTCCTGCCTTTCCCCGCTTTTCCCTGCCTTCGGAGCGTGTCCGTTGTCATCCGTCCCCGACGCGTCGTCCACGTCGTCCCCCATACGCCTGCCCAAGGTGCCGTTCTGGGCGCAGATCCTGCTGGGCCTGGTGCTCGGCGTGGTGCTCGGCTGGGTCGCCCGCAGCGGTGACGTCGACTGGCTGGTCACCACCCTCGACAAGATCGGCTCGATCTTCGTCCAGCTGCTGAAGCTCGCCGTCGCGCCGCTCGTCTTCTTCGCGATCCTGATCTCGATCACCAACCTGCGGAACGTCAACAACGCCGCGCGCCTCGCGACCCGCACCCTGCTGTGGTTCATGGCGACCTCGCTGATCGCGGTCGCCATCGGCCTGACGATCGGCCTGGTCACCAACCCCGGCTCCGGCACCGGCCTGACCCCGCAGGACGGCGCCAAGCCCGACCACGCGGGCTCCTGGCTGGACTTCCTCACCGGCATCATCCCGACCGACGTCATCACGCCGTTCACCGAGCTGAACGTCCTGCAGATCGTCTTCATGGCCGCCGTCGCGGGCATCGCCGCCCTCCAGCTCGGTGAGAAGGCCCAGCCGATCCTCACTCTCAGCCAGGCCATCCTGGAGCTGCTGCAGAAGGCCCTGTGGTGGGTCATCCGCCTTGCCCCGCTGGGCACCCTCGGCCTCATCGGCTACGCCATCGCCGAGTACGGCTGGGACCTCATCGGCAAGTACGCCACCTTCACCGCCGACATCTACGTCGGCTGCGCCCTGGTGATGTTCGGCGTCTACCCGACGCTGCTGGCCACGGTCGCCAAGGTCAACCCGCTGCACTTCTTCAAGGGCGCCTGGCCCGCGATCCAGCTCGCCTTCGTCTCCCGCTCCTCGGTCGGCACCATGCCGGTCACCCAGAAGGTCACCGAGCGCCTGGGCGTCCCCAAGGAGTACGCCTCCTTCGCGGTGCCCTTCGGGTCGACGACGAAGATGGACGGCTGCGCCTCGATCTACCCGGCCATCGCCGCGATCTTCATCGCCCAGATCTTCGATGTGCACCTCGGCGTCGGCGACTACCTGCTGATCGCCTTCGTCTCGGTCATCGGCTCGGCCGCCACGGCCGGCCTGACCGGCGCCACCGTCATGCTGACCCTGACCCTGTCCACGCTGGGCCTCCCGCTGGAGGGCGTCGGCCTCCTCATGGCCATCGACCCGATCCTGGACATGATGCGCACCGCGACCAACGTCGCAGGCCAGGCCCTGATCCCGGTCCTCGTCTCGGCCCGCGAGAAGATCCTCGACCGCCACGCCTACGAGCACGCCTCCGCGTCCCCCCTGGACGACGCGGACACGGCCGGCGACCGCCAGGTGGTTCCGGCCGCGGCGTAGCAGCCGCCCGTTCCCGACCCGCCCGTTCCCGACGTCGCCCCGCTCTCGGCCGAG
>NZ_JBSFMM010000057.1:0-53593 GCF_053599555.1 Streptomyces sp. NPDC000941 | reverse complement strand
TTTTAACCCCGCCGCCCACCACCTATTTCAACTGTTGTGTCTCCACAGACCTCCCCACCCCGCCGCGCGCCGGATCGGCCCCGCGCCGCGGCCCCCGGCCCGCGCCCCCCCCGCCCGGGGGCGCCCCCGCGCCCGGGGGCTGGCCCACGGCCCGTACGGCGACGGCGTACGCACCGCGATCCGCCGGCTCGCGCTGCGGCTGGGCGCGGCAGGGGGCGGGCCGCCGTTGGGAGGCCCGCCGGGGTGAGGGCAGGGGGAGCCCCGCAGGGGTGAGGACGGGGGTCAGGACCGCTGGAGGGAGACGGCGAGGGCGTACAGCCGCGTCGTCTGCTCGGACCTGCTGTTGTTGTCCGAGATCAGATACAGCGCGCGGCTGCCCTGGGGAACTCTGGCCTTGCCGCCGGCCGGGATCGCGGGGCCGAGCGCCATCCCCTCGACATTGTCGAGCAGCGGGTTCTGCTGGTCGTCGTCCGTCCGGACATCGCCCGGAGGGCAGTCGGCCAGGTCGACCAGCAACGTCTTGTGCGCCATCCGGTCGCTGTCGTCCTTGGCCAGAGGCTCGGTGTCGGTGAGGTTCGCCGCGCCGCGGAGGTCCACCTCGTAGACCCGTACGCCGTTGCCGAGGCCGCGGATGTAGCCGCGCTCCAGGGCGAGCAGATGGTCAGGCCCGACGGCCACCAGCTCGCTCAAGTAGAGCCCCTCCTCGGTCTGGTAGCCGATCTGCCGGTCGGGTTCGTAGTGCCTGCCCGAGCTGCCCCGGTAGCGCTCGATCCGCACCTGATGGCGGCCGTGGATGTCCTCGTCGCCGAGCAGCGGCGCCTCCATCCCGGCGTAGAGGAGTGTTCCATCCGGGGTGACGGCGAGGGATTCCACATTCCGCGTGCTCTCGGCCACTCCGCGCGGCGGCGGATAGAAGGTGTCGGGCAGCGGCAGGTCCTTGCCGATCTGTTTACCGTCGCTGAGGCGGATCCGGCGGATGGCGGGTCCCTTCTCGGAACTCACCAGGGCGGTTTTCCCGCCCTTTTCCACGACCAGCCCCTCGCCGTCGTACGTCGTGAACTTCGACCCGTCGGGCTTGTAGATCCCCTGCACGTCGGTGACGCGCGGGTTCAGCTTGCCCGGGAGCGCGCCGGGGGAGCCGAGGGAGAGGGTGAAGATCTGTGCGGGCGTCTCGTCCCGGACCGCGTAGGCGCGCCCGCTCCCGTCCGCGAGTGCCAGCGCGGACAGCCCCGCCACCTCGCTGCCCTGGAACTCGTCGTAGCCGGGTTCGTCGAGCTGGTCGGACACGGCGAGCAGCGTGGCGCGGCTCTTCTCCCCGCAGGGCCCCGGTATCGCCGCACGCCCGGGATCCGAACTCCACAGCTCGGGCGCCCAGTGGCCGGCCGCCGCCCCCGCCGTCAGGGTCGACGCCAGGGCCAGTCCGGCCCAGGTCCGTCTGCGCCGGGTCCAGTACTCCGGGGGCCGCGGCGGGCGCCGGGACGCCCGGTTCCAGACGAACGGCAGGGCGCCGACGCCGTCCTGGTCCTGCTTGCGCGGCATGGGGAGGGTGCGCAGGTCCAGGGATTGGACGAGCAGCTTGTGGATCTCGTCGAGGGAGAGCCGCTCCCGGTCGGGGCGGCGCGGATCGCCGCTCTGGAGGATCCTGATCAGCTCGCCGCTGAAGGCGGTGTAGCGCTTCGTGGAGTCCGCGACCGCCTTCTCGTCCGCGGCCGTGGCGGTGAGCACATACGAACCCTTGGTCCTCAGCTCCGCGTCCTGCAGCGCCGCTTCGGACACGGCCATGCCGTCCAGGGCCTGACCACTGTGGCAGCAGTCGAGGATGACTACCCGGTGCTTGACCCGGTCCCGGCAGGACTCCAGGATCTGCCGCACCCGGCGGTACGCGAGGGTGGTCTCGCTCCGGTTCCTCCGGGAGCTGGACACGGTCAGATAGAGCTGCTCGTCCTCAAGGGTCTTCAGCCCGTGACCCGCGTAGTAGACGATCAGCGTGTCGGGGGCCTGCTCGATCGCGTCGTAGATCGGCCCGGTCAGATCTCCCGCCGCTTGGGGGTCCGGCACCCTCACGATCCGGTCCGCGGGCAGTCCCCACACGGAACGGTCGGTCAGCAGCCGGCTCAGCGCGTCCAGGTTTCCTGGCACCGAGGGCAGATCGGGGAGGTGCTGGTACTTGCTGACCCCGATGAGGACGCATGCCGACTTCTTCGGGTCCATCCCCACGGCCTCGCCCGGCGCGCGTTCTTCGGTGTCATCCTCGCTGGTCATGCCGCGTCCCCGGTTTGCCCGCCCCGCTCGCTTTCCCCGCTGTCCCGGCTGTCGTCCCCGGATGCGCCAAGCAGCTCGCGCAGCGCTTGCCGTACGGACTCCTCGCTCAGCGACTGGGCGCTGTCGAAGGAGACCTTCAGCCCGTCACGCTCGAAGGTCACCCCGGAACGAGGCTCATGATCGGCGCGCCAGGCCGCGACGGCCACCGCGAGCGCGCCGTACGCGGGCAGCGCGTTGACCACGAACTGCACGACCTCGAAGGTCCCGCCCATCTCCTCAGGACCCGGGGGAGTGCCGGGCTCGCCCATCCGGATTCCGGCCGCGCGCAGTTCCTCGCCGTGCCGACTCAGCCATTTGTAGAGCGAACGGAATTCAACGCCGCTGTGGGGGCCGTGCATGACTATCCGGAGATTCATTCCGCAACCCCGTTCATCGAGCCATAAGCGATGGGATCAGCAGAGCTCGGCCGTCTACCACGATACATCAGGCACTTTTGTAACTCCTTTACATCACACCGGAGTTCCGCGGTCCGCTCTCGGGAAAGTCGGCATCGTCGACCCGCCCCCGTATGCTGCCGGGGCGGAACGGGGCGGAACGAACGAGGGAGACGGCATGAGGGTGGGCTGTATCGGGCTCGGGGACATCGCCCAGAAGGCATATCTGCCCGTGCTCATGGCCCGGCCCGGGCTCGAACCGCATCTGCTCACCCGCACCCCCGCCACCCTCCAGCGGGTCGGCGACGCCCACCGCGTCCCCGAGGCCCACCGCCACACCGATCTGGACGCACTCCTCGCGGTCGGCCTCGACGCCGCCTTCGTCCACGCCCCGACGGCCGCGCACGCCGCCCTCGTCACCCGGCTCCTGGAGGCCGGGGTGCCGACGTACGTCGACAAGCCGCTCGCCTACCAGTTGGCCGACAGCGAGCGGCTGGTCGACCTCGCCGCAAGCCGCCGGGTCAGCCTGATGGTCGGCTTCAACCGGCGCTACGCGCCCGGCTACGCCCAGTGTCTGGACCATCCGCGCGATCTGATCCTGATGCAGAAGAACCGCGTCGGCCTCCCGGAGGATCCGCGCACCCTCGTCCTCGACGACTTCATCCACGTCGTCGACACCCTGCGCTTCCTCGCGCCCGGCCCGGTCGACCACATCGACGTACGCGCCCGGATCCGCGGCGGGCTGATGCACCATGTCGTCCTCCAGCTGTCGGGCGACGGGTTCACCGCGCTCGGCACCATGAACCGGATGAGCGGTTCCACCGAGGAGATCCTGGAGGTCTCCGGGGCCGACACCAAGCGGCAGGTCCTCAACCTCGCGGAGATCGTCGACCACAAGGGCCAGCCCAGCGTGCGCCGCCGCGGCGACTGGGTGTCGGTCGCCCGGCAGCGCGGTATCGAGCAGATCACCCTGGCCTTCCTCGACGCCGTGCGCTCGGGCACCCTGCTGACCGCCGAGGACGCGCTGCGCACCCATGAGCTGTGCGAGCGGGTCGTCAAGGACGCGCTGGAGAACCAGAGTCCCGCCGGCGCCTGAGCGCACCCGCGCCCTCCACCGCGCAGTAGGCGCCGAGCGCGGCCAGCGACCCGTACACGGTCCACGGCCCGGACCGCACATACGGGCTGGTGCCCCGAGCCAGCGGCACCTCGTAGACCATGGCCGCGCTCGTGTTGGTGCCCATCCGCCCGCCCACCGGCTCGCCCCGCGGCCCGAAGACCGCGCTCACCCCGGACAGGGTCGCGTGCACCATCGGCCGCCAGGTCTCCGCGGAGCGCAGCGCGGCCAGCGAGGCGTGCTGGGCGGGCGCCCAGCTGTGCTGGAACGTGGAGGTCGCCGACTGTACGACCAGCACCTGCGCCCCGTCCCGCGCCAGATTGCGGCTCATATCGGGGAACGCGGACTCGAAGCAGACCAGCGGCCCGATCCGCAGGCCATTCGGCAGATGCATCACGACCTGCTCCGTGCCGCGCCTGCGGTCCTCGGGCGCCGCCTTGCCCACCGAGGTGGCCCAGCCCAGCACCGACCGGAACGGGATGTACTCGCCGAACGGCACCAGCCGCATCTTGTCGTACCGCTCACCAGTGGGGCCATGCGGCCCTATCAGCACCGAGCTCTTGTAGATGCCCGGCCGGTCGCTGCGCCGCGCGTCCACGTTGACCAGCAGATCCGCGCCGACCCGCCGGGACAGCGCGGCCAGCCGCCGGCCCAGGTCCGGCCGCGCGGCCAGGTCCTGGCCGACGCTGCTCTCGCCCCAGACGACCAGGTCGAGATGGCGGCCGGCCAGCTGCCGGGTCAGCTGCTCGCCGCGGTCGAAGCGCGGTCCGGGGACATTGATCACGCCCGGCTGCACCACCGCGATCCGCACCGTACCGGCCGGCCTGGGCACCGGCGCCCAGCTCCACACCCCGGCGACCGCCGCGACACACGCCATGACCCCGGCCAGCGCCACCCGGCGCGTCCCGGCCACCGCGGCCAGCAGCGCCAGCGCGACATTCACCAGCACGATCAGAAAGCTGACCAGCCACACCCCGCCCACCGACGCCACCCGCAGCGCGGGCGGCACCTGCCACTGGCTCGCCCCCAGCAGCCCCCACGGCCCGCCCAGGTACTGCCAGGACCGTACGAGCTCGGCCATCAGCCACGCGGAGGGCAGCAGCACCAGGGCCGCCGCCGCCCGGCCCGGGCCCGGCCGGCCGTGCAGCAGCCTGCGCACCAGCCAGCCCCACGGCAGCCACAACAGCCCGAGCAGCGCGGCGAGCACCACGATGAACACATGCAGACTCGGCATCAGCCAGTGGTGCACCGCCAGCAGAAACCCCGCCCCGCCCAGCCAGCCGTCCAGGGCCGCCCGCCGGCCGGTGGGGGCCGAGCGGGCCAGCAGGATCCACGGCACCAGCGCCGCGTACGCCAGCCACCACAGCGACGGCTCGGGAAACGTCAGCGCGGGCAGCGCCCCGGCCAGCACCGCCGCGACGCCGCGGGGCCACGGGGAGGCGAGCCCGCCCCGCCACCGGGTCTGCCACCGGCTTCGCCACCCGCCCCCGCGGCCGAACGACATCCGCACGCCGTCCCCCCTTCCTGACTTCGGCGTCCAGTGTGGGGGAGGGACACGACCACGAACAGGGCGCGGATGCGCCGTGGTGCGCCTCATGTCGGGGCCGGAAGGTCCTGCTCGGCCCAGATGAGCTTGCCGCCCTCGGTGTAGCGGGTGCCCCAGCGGCGGGTCAGCTGGGCGACGAGGAACAGGCCGCGGCCGCCCTCGTCGGTGGTGCGGGCGTGGCGCAGCCGCGGCGAGGTGTTGCTGGCGTCGGCGACCTCGCAGATCAGCACGTCGTGCCGGATCAGGCGCAGCCGGATCGGCCCCGTGCCGTGCCGGATGGCGTTGGTGACCAGCTCGCTGACGATCAGCTCCGAGGTCGTCATCAGCTCGTCGAGGCCCCACTCGGCGAGCTGGCGGACCGTCAGGGAGCGGGCGCTGGCGACCACGGCCGGGTCCGTGGGCAGGTCCCAGGAGGCGACATGGCCGGGGCTCAGGGAGTGAGTACGGGCCAGCAGCAGGGCGACGTCGTCGGACGGCGGGCTGGTCAGCAGGGCGTCGACCACCGTGGAGCAGAGGTCTTCCAGGGGCAGGCCGGGCTGGGCGAGCGCGTTGCTCAGACGGGCGAGGCCGACGTCGATGTCCGGGTCGCAGGTCTCGATGAGGCCGTCGGTGTAGAGGGCGATCAGGCTGCCCTCCGGGAGCTCGAGTTCGGCCGACTCGAAGGGCAGCGAGCCCAGGCCCAGCGGCGGCCCGGCGGGCAGGCTGGGGAAGGTGACCTCGCCGTCCGGGGCCACGATGGCAGGCGCCGGATGCCCGGCCCTGGCCATGGTGCACCGCCGGGTGACCGGGTCGTAGACCGCGTACAGGAAGGTGGCGCCCAGGAACGCGGCGGTGATGTCCTCCTCGCCCATCCGCTCCTCGCCGAGCCGGATGACCAGGTCGTCGAGGTGGGCCAGCAGCTCCTCGGGCGGCAGGTCCATGTCCGCGAGCGTATGCACCGCGGTGCGCAGTCGGCCCATGCCGGCCGCGGCGTTGATGCCGTGTCCGACCACATCGCCGACCACCAGGGCCACCCGGGCCCCGGACAGCGGGATCACATCGAACCAGTCGCCGCCCACGCCGTGGCGGATGTCCGTGGGCAGATAGCGCGACGCCACTTCGAGGACCGGACTGCCGGGCAGGTTGTGCGGCATCAAGCTCCGCTGGAGGGCCAGGGCCGCGTTGTGCTCGCGGGTGTAGCGGCGGGCGTTGTCCACGCACAGCGCCGCCCGCGCGACCAACTCCTCGGCCAGCAGCAGATCGTCCTCCTCGAACGGGTCCGGGTGGCGGGAGCGCACGAACGAGGCCACGCCCAGGACGGTGCCGCGCGCGCAGATCGGCACGACCATCAGGGAGCGCATCCCGAACTCGCGGACCCGCTGCGCCCGGGCCGGGTCGTCTCCGGTCCACGCGGCGACGGAGGCGTCCATCACCGGGTCGAGCACCGCTTCGCCGGAGAAGAAGCAGCAGGCGAAGGGCGAGGCCTGGGAGATGGAGATGGGGTCTCCGGGCGAGGCGATGGACTCGGGGGTGCCCTGGTGGATGGAGGCCTGTCCGGCCCGCCGGAACGCGGGCAGCGTCTTGTGCCGGGTGGCGATGGGCTCCGCGCCGTGCAGCACCGACTCCAGCAGATCGACGGTGACGAAGTCGGCAAGCCGCGGCACGGCGAACTCCGCCAGCTCCTGGGAGGTCCGCATGACGTCGAGGGTGCTGCCGATCTTCGTGCCGGCCTCGTTCAGCAGCGCCAGCCGCTCACGCGCCCGCCATCGGTCGGTGACGTCCATGCCCATGTAGCACACGCCCACGGGGTGGCCGTCGGCGTTGTCGAGCCGGAAGAAGGAGGTCGAGTACGCGTGCTCGCGGTACGGATCGGCCATGGTCCAGCCCCGGTACTCGTAGTCGATCACCGGTTTGCCGCTGTCGAGCACCTTGCGCATCTGCGCCTCGAGCGCGGCCGTGTCCAGGCCGGGCAGGGAGTCCGCCATCCGGCGGCCGAGCCGCTGGTCACGCGGCACCCCGCCGAAGCGCTCCAGCGTGTCGTTCATCCATACGTACCGCAGATCCGGGCTGAGCACGGCCATGCCGATCGGCGAGCGGACGAGAAACGCCTCCAGCAGCGATCCGCTCAGCGCCCATGTGGGGATCTTCGACAGATCGATCGCGGAGACCAGCCAGCAGCTGCGCCCGCAGAACTCGGAGCTCGGGGAGACCCCGGTGAGCCGCAGGCCGACCTCGACCAGCCGCCCCGAGCGGTGCCGCAGCGTCACCAGACCGCCCCAGCTGCCCTGGTCGCGGCACTGCTCCGCGATGCCCTGCGCGGTCGCCGCGTCCTCGGGGCTGGCCAGCAGCATCGAGGCAGGCTTGTTGAGCACCTCGGCAGCCGGGTAGCCGAGGAGGCGCTCCGTGGCGGCGGTCCACCCGACAACGGTGCCCGCCGCGTCGACCACCGCGGTCGCCGCGTCGGCCATGTCGAACGGGACGTGCGCTTCGGTTGGAACGATTCCCTCGGGGCTGGTCATCGCCCGTCCCATCTGCGGAGATATTTCCCTTAATACTATGACTCCTGTGCCTCGCCGGTGGTGAGGCGGGCCACGATCAGGGCGAGCAGGATGATGCCGCCGTAGATCGCCTGGATCCAGAAGGCCGACACCTGGGCGAGGGTGAGCAGGTTCTCCAGCATCCCCAGCAGCAGCGTGCCCAGCAGGGCGCCGAGCAGGGAGCCCCGGCCGCCCCGGAGGCTGATACCGCCGATCACGGCGGCCGCGAAGACGGTGAAGATCATGCCGCTGCCCTGGTTGGCGTCGACCGCGCCGACCCGTCCGGCGATGACCAGCCCCGCGACGGCCGACAGCGCCCCGCCGACCACCAGCACCGACCAGCCCACCCGCGCCACCCGGATGCCCGCCGCGCGGGCGGCCGGGGCGTTGCCGCCGACCGCGTACACCGCGCGGCCGAAGCGGTGGTAGCGCAGAGCGAACCCGGCCACGGCGAAGCATCCGGCGCTCACCCAGACGCACAGCGGCAGGCCCAGCCAGTTCTCGGAGCCCAGGGCGAAGAAGGCCGGGGGCGCGTCGAACAGCGTCCTGCCGGAGACCAGGCCGATCAGGACCCCGCGCAGCACGATGTTCATCGCGAGGGTGACGATGAAGCCGTTGAGCCCGAGCCCCACGATCAGGGCGGCGTTGACCGCGCCGATCAACGCCCCGGCCAGCGAGATGATCAGCAGCCCCAGCCAGGCGGGCCAGCCGGTGCCGAAGCCGCCGGAGGCGGCGGGGATGACGACCAGGAAGCCGAGCGCGGGAGCCAGGCCCGCGATGGACTCCAGGGACAGATCCATCCGGCCGCTGATCAGGATCATCGCCTCGGCGAGCACCAGCAGCCCGAGCGCCGAGGAGGCGCCCAGGATATTGATCAGGTTCTGCCGCTCCAGGAACGTGTCATTGGTCAGCGCGCCGATCACCAGCAGCAGCACCACCGCGGGCAGCAGCGCGAGATCGCGGATCCGGAGCCGGGCGGCGCGGCGGACCCGGCCCGCGGGGGAGGCGTCCGGGCCGGCGGGGGAGGGGGCGTCCGGGTCAGCCATCGCCGGCCGCCACCCCTTCGACGGCGGCGAGCAGTTCACCGTCCCGCCAGCCAGCCGGGTACTCGGCCGTGACCGAGCCGCTGAACATGACGAGTACGCGGTCGCAGACCCGCAGATCCTCCAGCTGGTCGGAGACCACCAGCACCGCGCGCCCCTCGGCCCTGGCCCGGATCGCCGCCGCGAGCAGGGCCCGCTTGGCCCCTACGTCCACCCCCGCCGTCGGGTCGATGAGCACCAGCAACCTGGGGTCGATGGCCAGGGCGCGGGCCAGGACCACCTTCTGCTGGTTGCCGCCGGACAGCTCGCTCAGCGGCTGGGCAGGCCCCTCGGTGCCGATGCCGAGGTCCGCGATCGCCCGCCGGGCGACGGCGTCCCGCGCTTTGGGGGCGATCAGGCCCAGCGGCCCGAGCCGTCCGCTGATCGGCATGGTGATGTTCTCGGCCACCGACAGCGGCGGCACAAGACCCTCGTGATGCCGGTCGCGCGGCAGACAGCCGACCCCGGCGGCCAGCGCCGCGGGGACGCTGCCGGTGCGCAGCGGACGGCCGAAAATCCAGGCCCGGCCCCCGGAGGTGCGGTGCAGCCCGGCCAGCGCGGCCCCGAGCTGATGGCTGCCGGAGCCGGCGAGACCGGCCAGGCCCACCACCTCACCGGCCGCGACGGCGAGGCTGACGTCGTGGAAGTCCGGGCCGCTCAGCTGCTCCACGCGTACGGCGGCGGGGGCGGGGGCGGACGCGGGGCCGGCCGCGCCGAAGGGGCGCGGCGGCGGTGCGGTGTGCGGGACCGGCAGACCGCCGCGCTCGCCGGTCATCGCCTCGATCAGCTTCCCCGGGGGCATCGCGCCGACCGGAGCGGTGACGATCCGGCGGGCGTCGCGCAGAACGGTGACGGCCTGGCAGACCTCGTACACCTCCCGTAGATGGTGCGAGATGTAGAGGAAGGTGACCCCGGCCTCCTGGAGCCGCCGCATATGGGCGAAGAGCCGGTCGGTCGCCCGGGAGTCGAGCTGGGCCGTCGGCTCGTCCAGGACGATGAAGCGGGTGCCGCGCGAGAGCGCCCGCGCGATCTCCACCAGCTTGGTGTCCTCGACGCTCAGCCCGCCGGCCCGGACCGTCTCGTCCACCGGTACGCCCCACTCGTCCAGCAGCGCGCGGGCCTGCCGCCGCATCCGCCGCCGGCTGATCACCCGGGCGCGCGGGGTGACCGGCTGGCGGCCCAGGAACAGGTTCTCCGCCACCGACAGCTCGTCGATGGTCGTCGACCGCTGGTAGACGCAGGCCACCCGGCGGCGCCAGGCCGCCCGGTCGGCGAGGGCGGGCGCGGGCCCGCCGTCGTACCGCACCGTGCCGCGCTCCGGCCGGGTCAGCCCGGTGAGGACCGACACCAGCGTCGACTTGCCCGCCCCGTTGCGGCCCACCAGGGCGTGCGACTCACCGGCCTCGACGGCGATCCCGGTGTCCAGCAGGGCCACCGTGGGCCCGTACCGCTTGGTGATCCCGATGGCCTCGACGAGCGGGGGCCGGGCGCCGGTCATCGGCGGTTGCCCCACAGCGCCGGATCGTTGACGTTGCGCCGGGTCACCAGCGGCGCGGGGAGCTGGTCCTGGAGGATGCCCCCGGGCAGCTCGACGATGGTGCTGCCGTGGTCCGTGCGGCCGGGGTGGAAGGTCTTCCCGGCCATCGCCCGCTTGATGTAGTACATCGCGTACTTGGCGTAGAGGTCGGCGGGCTGGGAGACGGTGGCGTCGATGAGGCCCTTGCGGATGGCGGTCAGCTCCTGCGGGATGCCGTCGTTGGAGACGATCGTGATGTGCCGGGGGCTGCCCGCGCGGACCAGCGCGTTATGGCGCTGGAGGGTCCGCAGGGTGGGCGCCAGATACACCCCGCCGGCCTGCATATAGATGCCCTTGATGCCGGGGTTCGCGGTGTACAGCGCCTCCAGACCGGCCGCGGCCTTGTCCGCCTGCCAACGGGCCGGGATGTTCAGCACCTTGATCGCCGGGTAGTGCCGCGCCATGCACCCGGAGAAGGAGGACGAGCGGTCCCGGCCGTTGACCGAGGCCAGATCGCCCTGGATCTGCACCACCTTGCCCGTCTTCACGGCCCGGCCCAGGACCTGGCAGGCCTTGCGGCCGTACGCGCGGTTGTCGGCCCTGACCACCATCGCCACCTTTCCCGTCCGCGGTGCCACGTCGACCGCGACCACCGGGACGTGTGCGCGCTGCGCGGCCCGCAGGCCCGTGGCGATGGCGGCGGAGTCGATCGGCGAGACGATCAGGCCCTTGACGCCCTCGGACAGCAGGTTCTCGATATCGGTGATCTGCTTGCCCGAGTCACCGTTGGAGTTCACCGTGGGGAGCGCCCGTACGCCCTGCTGATGGGCCTGCTGCGGGATGTCGTGGTTGTAGGCCTGCCAGAACGGCGAGGTGAGAAACGGGATGACCACGCCGACCCGGCCGCCCGCCGGATGGCCGCCACAGCCCGAGGTGGCCGGTCCCATGGCCAGGGCGAGAACGACGACGGCGGTACGCCCCCTCATGCCAACCCTCATGCCACTCCCTGCGCCCGCTCGGCGAGCCAGACGGCGCCGTAGGGGTACGAGTACGCCTGCAGCGAGGCGGGCCGCAGGGTGGCGCTGAACCCGGGGGCGGAGGGGGCCGTGTACCGCCCCCGGGCGATCACCGCGGGATCGGTGAAGTGCTCGTGCAAATGGTCGACGTATTCGACCGTCCGGTCCTCGAGCGTTCCACTGACCGCCACATAGTCGAACATGGCCAGGTGCCGCACCAGCTCGCAGAGCCCGACGCCCCCCGCGTGCGGGCACACCGGGACCCCGAACTGGGCGGCGAGCAGCAGGATCGCCAGATGTTCCGGGATCCCCGCGACCCGGCAGGCGTCCAGCTGGAGGATGTCGAGGGCCTGGGCCTGCAGCAGCTGTTTGAAGACCACCCGGTTGGCGGTGTGCTCACCCGCCGCAACCTTTACAGGTGCAACGGCGCGGCGGATCGCGGCGAGCCCCAGGATCTCGTCGGGGGAGGTGGGCTCCTCGATCCAGTACGGGTCGAACCCGGCCAGCGCGCGGGTCCACTCGACCGCCTCACCCAGCTCCCACCGCTGATTGGCGTCCAGGGCGATCCGGATGTCCGGGCCGACCGCCTCGCGGGCGATCCGGCAGCGCCGGATGTCGTCCTCCAGGTCGGCGCCGACCTTCAGCTTGATCTGGGTGAAGCCGTCGGCGACGGCCTGTCGGGCGGCCGAGGCGAGGTGGGCGTCGGAGTAGCCGAGCCAGCCGGGGGAGGCGGCGTAGGCCGGATAGCCCTCGGCCCGTAGCCGGGCCTCACGCTCGGCCTTGCCGGGCTCCGCACGGCGCAGGATCAGCAGCGCCTCGTCGGGGGTCAGCGCGTCCGCGAGGTACCGGAAGTCCACGAGGGCCACCAGTTCCTCGGGGCTGAGGTCGGCAAGCAGCTTCCACAGCGGCATTCCGGCCCGCTTGGCGTGCAGGTCCCACAGGGCATTGATGACGGCGCCGATCGCCATGTGGGTGACGCCCTTGTCCGGGCCGAGCCAGCGCAGCTGGCTGTCGCCGATCAGCGCGCGGTAGCGGTCGGCGAGGCCGGTGACGGTGCCGTCGAGCTCCGCCCCGGCCAGGTGCGGGCGGAGGGCGTCGATGGCCGCGACCGCCACCTCGTTGCCCCGGCCGATGGTGAAGCAGAAGCCGTGGCCCTCCAGACCGTCCGGGGCGTCCGTGCGGATGGTCACATAGGCGGCCGAGTAGTCGGGGTCGGGGTGCATGGCGTCCGAGCCGTCGAGCCGCCGCGAGGTGGGGAAGCGGACGTCGTAGGTGTCGACGGCCGTGATACGTGCCCTGGTCAGCTGCTTCATGCCTGATCACGCACCCGTCGTTCGTGCCCTCGGCCGGAGCCTCGCATGCATGCAAAGAAACTCCACATAGAGCATAAACCGGGCAAAAGCCCTACTCTATGCGGTCGGGTGCTCTTTGTTGCCGAACTATTGACAACGGTTCTGTGGCCAGCCGAGTATCTGCCCGTGAACTTGTCAGACAGCCAGACAGGCGGATCATTCCCGGCAGCCTCGTCGATCCCTCGCCGCGTCAGCGCCATGGAGGCCGTGCTCACGTACCTCCGCCACGCCATTGAGCAGGGCGAATACGCGGTGGGCGACAAGCTGCCGTCCGAGGCGGAACTCTGCCGCCGACTGGAGGTGAGCCGACCGGTGCTCCGGGAGGCGCTGCGGGCCCTGCAGACGATGGGGCTCACCGCGTCGCGCACCGGGAAGGGTACCTTCGTCATCTCCAGCGGCCCGGTCGAGGACCCCACCTTCGGCGACTACACGGCCAGTGACCTGCTCGAAGTGCGTCGGCACGTCGAGCTCCCGGTCGCCGGGTACGCGGCCGTACGCCGCTCCGCCGAGGACCTGGACCAGCTGGCCCATCTGCTGGAGCGGATGGAGCGGGAGACCGACACCACCGCATGGGTGGCGATGGACACACTTTTCCATCTGACCATTGCCCAAGCGGCCCGGAACCCGGTATTCCGCAAGGTGATAGAGGAGATCCGCGACGCCCTGGCACGGCAGTCCGCGTTCCTCAATGAACTCGGCGACCGGCGCGAGCAGGCGAACCGAGAACACCGGGCGATTGTCGAGGCGCTGTCCGACGGCTCCGAACCCGATGCGGTGGCGGCGATGGCTCATCACCTCCAGCGCGTCGAAACAACCCTCAGCACCATCGTGCGGCGCGGCTCTGAGCCCGACGACCGCACGGCAAGACCGAAAGGCGGACAGCAGGAGTGAACGAGCAGTCCCTCCGGCAGGAAGAACGCCGTCAGCACCAGACCGAGAAGTCGGCCGCGCATATCGACGCGGGCGACGCCGGGTACAGCAAGTCCCTCAAGGCCCGGCACGTCAACATGATCGCCATCGGTGGCGCCATCGGCACCGGGCTCTTCCTCGGAGCCGGAGGGCGGCTCAACAACGCCGGACCCTCCCTTTTCATCGCCTACGCCGTCTGCGGCGTCTTCGCCTTCCTGGTGGTGCGGGCCCTGGGCGAGCTCGTCCTGCACCGCCCCTCCTCGGGCGCCTTCGTCTCGTACGCCCGTGAGTTCCTCGGCGAGAAGGGTGCCTTCGTCGCCGGCTGGATGTACTTCCTGAACTGGGCCACCACCGGGATCGCCGACATCACGGCCGTCGCGACCTACACCCACTACTGGGGCATGTTCACCGACATCCCGCAGTGGGTGATCGCCCTGATCGCGCTCGCCGTCGTGCTGGCGATCAACCTCATCTCGGTCAAGATGTTCGGCGAGATGGAGTTCTGGTTCGCGATCATCAAGGTCGGCGCGCTCACCCTCTTCATGGCGATCGGCATCTTCCTGCTGGTCACCCGCCACCCGATCGACGACCACACCCCCGGCCCCGGGCTGATCTTCGACAACGGCGGCGTCTTCCCGCACGGCGTGCTGCCGATGCTGCTGGTCATCCAGGGCGTCATCTTCGCGTACGCCTCGGTCGAGCTCGTCGGTGTGGCGGCGGGGGAGACCGAGAACCCCGAGAAGATCCTGCCCAGGGCGATCAACTCCATCATGTGGCGCGTCGCCCTCTTCTACGTCGGCTCCGTGGTGCTGCTCTCCATGCTGCTGCCGTTCACCTCGTACTCGGGCGACGAGAGCCCCTTTGTGACGGTGCTGTCCAACATCGGAGTGCCCTCGGCGGGCGGGGTGATGAACCTCGTCGTGCTCACCGCCGCCATGTCCAGCCTCAACTCCGGGCTCTACTCCACCGGCCGCATCCTGCGCTCGATGGCGATGTCCGGCTCCGCGCCCAAGTTCACCGGCGTGATGAGCCGCACCCATGTCCCGTACGGCGGGATCCTGCTCACCGCCTTCTTCTGTGTGCTGGGCGTGGGCCTGAACTATGTGGTGCCGAGCAAGGCCTTCGAGATCGTGCTGAACTTCGCGGCGATCGGCATCCTCTCCACCTGGGCCATGATCATGCTGTGCCACCTGCTCTTCTGGCGCAAGACCCGGACCGGGCAGCTCAGCCGCCCCGGCTACCGGCTCCCCGGCTCGCCCTACACCGAGATCGTCACCATGGGCTTCCTCGCCTCCGTCCTGGTCCTGATGTGGGCCGACGGCGGGCCCAGCCGGCTGACCGTCATGGCGCTCCCCGCGATCGCGGTGGCGCTGGTCCTCGGCTGGTTCGCCGTACGCGGCCGGGTGAGCGGACGGCGATGACCGCTCCCGAACGACACGACAACACCCCTACCACCACTTTGAGCACTCCCCCCTTGAACACCTCCCCTGTGAACGCCTCTCCCGCAACCGCCTCCCACACCCTCCCCGACCTCGGCCCCGACCGTTCGGTGCCCGCCGCCCCGCCCGAGATACGCGAGGCACGCCATGTGCCGCTCGTCCAGGTGATCCGCGGCGGGCTGGTCGAAGGCGTCCACCACGGCTCGGCCGTGCTGCTGGCCGCCGACGGCCAGGTGCTCGGCCAGGCCGGCGACCCCGACGCCGCGTTCTACCCCCGCTCGGCACTCAAGCCCGTCCAGGCCGTCGCCATGCTGCGCGCCGGGCTGCCGCTGGACGGTGAGCTGCTGGCGCTCACCGCCGCCAGCCACTCCGGCCAGCAGCGCCACCTGGCCGGGGCGCGGCGCATCCTCGCACAGGGCCAACTGGCCGAGGACCCGCTGCGCAACGTCCCCGACCTGCCGTACGGCGTCCCCGAGCGCGAGGCGTGGCTGCGCGCCGGATACGGGCCCTCCCGGCTCGCCCAGAACTGCTCGGGCAAGCACGCCGCGATGCTGCTGACCGCCCAACTGCGCGACTGGCCGCTGGAGGGCTATCTCGACCCGGCGCATCCGCTGCAGCAGCTGATCGCCGAGACCGTCGAGGATCTGACCGGGCAGCGCACCGCCCAGGTGACGGTCGACGGGTGCGGTGCGCCGTTGTTCGCGATCTCTCCGCGCGGGCTGGCCCGCGCCCTCGCGCGGATCGCCACGGCCCCCGCGGACACCCCCGAGGGCCGGGTCGCGACCGCCATGCGCGAACACCCCGAGATGGTCGCCGGGACCGGGCGGGACGTCGCCCGGCTGATGCGGGCGGTGCCCGGCCTCGTGGCCAAGGACGGCTTCGAGGGGGTCCAGGTGGCCGCGCTGCCCGACGGGCGGGCGCTCGCCGTGAAGATCGCCGACGGCGGGGACCGCGCCCGGATGCCGGTGACCGCCGCGGCCCTCGCCCACCTGGGCGTGGACCCCGGCCTGCTCACCGAGTTCGCCGAGGCCCCCGTCCTCGGCGGCGGCCGGCCCGTCGGTAGCCTGCGGGCGACGGATTTCCTCTCACGGCCATCCGACGCCTTTTCCCGGCGGTCCGCCTCCGGGGCGCTTTAGCCCCTGTCGACAGTCGACCGTGCTCGGCCCTTCGTACCTCAGGGCCTGCGCGCGCTCTCCCTTTCGACAGGGGCGCGCCCCTCCGGCTCCCCGCCAGACGCGCTGGTGCTTCGCGTCACCCCCGCCACCCCCCACACCAACCCTCACCCCGCCTCACCAAGGGACACCGCACACCGATGACTGCCACCGGCTTCCGCCGAGAACACGACCTGCTGGGCGACCGTGATGTGCCGGCCGACGCGTACTGGGGCGTCCACACCCTGCGCGCCACGGAGAACTTCCCCATCACCGGCACCACCATCGCGGCCTACCCGCACCTCATCGGCGCCCTGGCCGCCGTCAAGGAGGCCGCGGCCCGCGCGAATCAGGACCTGGGGCTGCTGGAGCCGCGCAAGGCCGACGCCATCGCCGCCGCCTGCCAGGAGATCCGGCAGGGCCGGCTGCACGACCAGTTCGTGGTCGATGTGGTCCAGGGCGGGGCGGGGACCTCGACCAATATGAACGCCAACGAGGTGATCGCCAACCGGGCGCTGGAAATCCTCGGCCACGCCAAGGGCGACTACGCCCAGCTGCACCCGAACGAGGACGTCAACCTCAGCCAGTCCACCAACGACGTCTACCCCACCGCCGTCAAGGTCTCCACCATCCTGGCCGTGCAGGGGCTGCTCGCCGCGATGGAGATTCTGCGCGAGGCGTTCGCCGCCAAGGCCGAGGAGTTCCGCGACATCCTGAAGATGGGGCGCACCCAGCTCCAGGACGCGGTGCCGATGACGCTCGGCCAGGAGTTCTCGGCGTACGCGGTGATGCTGGAGGAGGACCAGAGCCGGCTGATCGAGGCCCAGAGCCTCGTCCACGAGATCAACCTCGGCGCGACGGCGATCGGCACCGGCCTCAACGCCCCCGCCAGCTACGCCGAGGCCGCGCGCCGCCACCTCGCCGCCATCACCGGACTGCCCATGGTCACGGCCGCCAACCTGGTCGAGGCCACCCAGGACTGCGGCGCCTTCGTCCATCTGTCGGGCGTCCTCAAGCGGATCGCCGTCAAGCTCTCCAAGAGCTGCAACGACCTGCGGCTGCTGTCCTCCGGCCCGCGCGCCGGGCTGAACGAGATCAACCTGCCCCCGGTCCAGGCCGGGTCAAGCATCATGCCCGGCAAGGTCAACCCGGTCATACCCGAGGTGGTCAACCAGGTCGCCTTCGAGGTGATCGGCAACGACGTCACCATCACCATGGCCGCCGAGGCCGGACAGCTCCAGCTGAACGCCTTCGAGCCGATCATCCTGCACTCCCTCTCGAAGAGCATCACCCATCTGCGCGCGGCCTGCCTGACGCTCGCCGAGCGCTGCGTCTCCGGTATCACCGCGAACGCCGAGAACCTGCGCGCGACGGTGGAGAACTCCATCGGCCTGGTCACCGCGCTCAACCCGCATATCGGCTACAGCGCGGCCACCAGCATCGCCCAGGAGGCCCTGGCCACCGGCCGTGGAGTGGCCGAACTGGTCCTGGAGAAGGGCCTGTTGCCCGCCGACCGGCTCGCCGCCGTCCTCCGCCCGGAGGAGGTCGCGGGCCGCAGCTGACCCGCGCTCCGCGGCTAACCGGCGCACCGCAGCCGGGCGACGCCCGGCGCGGCGCTGAAGGGCAGCAGGTCCTGGAGGCGGTCAGGCCGTCGTACGTCGACGCGGAGCTGGTCGGCGATGCGGTAGGGGCGGTGCGCGAGCACCGCCCCGAAGCTGCGGCGCAGCCGGGACATGGCGGCGCGTACGGTGACCGTCCGCGTCGGGTCGCCGAAGAGATCGTCGGCCAGCTGGGCCGCCGTCCGCCCGCCCGGCGACGCGGCGAGGACCAGCAGCATTTCGGCGTGGCGGGCGCTGAGCTGGTGGGTCCAGGTGCCGGAGGGCCCCGAGAAGGTCAGCGACCACTCGTGCGGACGGCGGACGTCCAGGACCACGCGGCCGGTGCCCTCCGGCCCGTACAGCTCGCCCGTCTCGTCCGCGCCGGAGCCGAGGACCCGCAGCAGATGCCCGCCGGGCAGCGGCTCCACCGCGCAGGTGCCGAGCGCGGGCAGCCACACCGGCCCGCAGGCCGCCGACTTGGGCAGCAGCAGCCGGTGGTCCCGCGGGGTGACCCCGGTGACCCCGGCGATCCAGCCGTGCTGGTCGACCGCGACCGCCTTGCCCCGGATCCGGGCCAGCACCGGCGCCGCGACGGCACGCAGCCGGTCGAGCTCCCGGCTGTGGGCCAGCCGCAGTTCACCCTCCGCCCACCGGGCCGTCGCGGTGACCAGGGACAGTACGGTCGGATGGGCGCTGGCGGCCGGGCCGCTGATGTCCACGATGCCCAGCAGCCGCCCGTCCCGGGGGTCGAGGACCGGGGCCGCGGCGCAGCTCCAGGTGTGGAAGGCGCGGACGAAGTGCTCGGCGGAGTGCACCCGTACGGGCGCCCGGACGGCCAGCGCGGTGCCGATGCCGCTGGTCCCGGCGACGTCCTCGGCCCAGTGGGCGCCCTCGGTGAGCGCGATGCCGTCGGCGTATCTGCGCACCCCACGGTGGCCGTCGATCCACAGCACCCGCCCGTCGGCATCGGTGATGATCATGATGTGTCCGGCCGCCTCCGCCGCCTCGAGCAGGCCGCTGTGCAAGGTGGGCAGCACATCCGCCAGCCGGGTCTGCTGCCGCCGCCGCTCCAGCTCCTCGAGGCCCAGCAGCCGCGGGGCGCTGCCGTGCTCCGGGTCGAGACCCAGGCGCAGCATACGGTCCCAGGACTGGCCGATCACCGGGCGCGCGGGCAGCGGAAGCCTGCCCCGGCTCAGGGCGGCCTCGCGCATGACCGCCATGAGGCGGGCCGATTCGGCGGGGCTCATGGCGGCCAGCGGGCCGGTGCCGAGCGAGGCTTGAGTTCGCATGGAGATGCGGCCTTTCGTTCCTTGGGTGCCACGCGCTCCGGCCGAACATGCTTTGTTTCTTTGGCGATTGTAACGACCTGTCGCCCCCCAGGTCGTAAGGCCCGACCTCACCCGGCCGGGTCGGGCAGGGCCTGCTCGGCCCAGATCGTCTTGCCGGTGGGGCCGTGCCGGGTGCCCCAGCGCCGGGCGAGCTGAGCCACCAGCAGCAGCCCCCGGCCGCCCTCGTCGAAGACGCGCGCCCGGCGCAGATGCGGGGCGGTGTTGCTGCCGTCGGAGACCTCGCAGATGAGGTCGCGGTCGTGGATCAGGCGCAGCTGGATGGGTGCCTGGGCGTGCCGGATGGCGTTGGTGACCAGCTCGCTGACCACCAGTTCGGTGGTGAAGACCGCCTCGTCCAGGCCCCAGGCCACCAGCTGGTCGGTGGCGTCCTTACGGGCCTGGGCCACGACGGCCGGCTCCGCGGGCAGGTCCCAGGTGGCCACCTGGTTCGCGTCCAGCGCCCGGGTGCGGGCCACCAGCAGGGCCACATCGTCGGCGGGGCGGCCGGGGACCAGCGTGGTCAGCACCGCGTCGCACAGGTCCTCCAAGGACTCGGCGGGCCGGGAGAGCACCGTGCGCAGCGCGTCCACCGCCTCGTCGACATCGCGGTCGGGGGCCTGGATCAGACCGTTGGTGTAGAGGGACAGCAGGCTGCCCTCCGCCAACTCCACCTCGCGGGACTCGAAGGGCAGACTGCCCAGGCCCAGCGGCGGCCCGCCGGGCAGGTCGAGGAATTCGGCGGTGCCGTCGGGCCGGGTCAGCACGGGCGGCGGATGGCCGGCGCGGGCGAGCGTACAGCGCCGCGACACCGGGTCGTACACCGCGTACAGGCAGGTGGCGCCGATGTCCCCGGCGGTGCGCGCCTCGGCGCCCGGCTCGTCCTCCGTCTCGGCCGACAGCCGGTTGACCAGGTCGTCGAGGTGGGTGAGCAGTTCGTCCGGGGGCAGTTCGACATCGGCCAGCGTACGCACCGCCGTCCGCAGCCGGCCCATGGCGGCGGACGCCTGGAAGCCGTGGCCGACCACATCGCCCACCACCAGCGCGACCCGGGCACTGGACAGCGGGATCACATCGAACCAGTCGCCGCCGACCCCCGCCCGCGAGCCGGCGGGCAGATAGCGGCCGGCGGCCTGGACCGCCGGATGGGGCGGCAGCGCCTGCGGCAGCAGGCTGCGCTGCAGGGTCAGGGCGGCCTCGCGCTGGCGGGTGTAGCGGTGGGCGTTGTCGATGCACACCGCGGCCCTGGCCGTGATCTCCTCGGCGAGCAGCAGATCGTCCGCCTCGAACGGCTCCGGGCGCCGATGGCGGGCGAAGGCGGCCACGCCCAGCGTCGTGCCGCGGGCGAGCAGGGGGACGGCGATCGTGGAGTGGAAGCCGAACTCGCGCATCCTCGCGGCCCGCGCGGGAGCGTCCCGCTCCCACTCGGCGATGGCCTCGGGGGTCACCGCGAGCAGCACCCCCCGCCCCGCGGCCAGACATTCGGCCGCGGGCGAGTGCTCCGGGTAGACGGCCAGATCGCCCAGCGCGATCACCATGTCCGGTTTGCCGTCGAGCGCCGACTGGGCGGCGACGCGGCGCAGTACGACGGTGCCGGGCACCGGCCCGGGGGGCGGCTCCGCGCCGCCGGGGTGGATCTCGGGCAGCAGATCCACCACCGCGAAGTCCGCGAACTCCGGGGCGGCCACATCGGTCAGCTCCTGAGCGGTGCGCACGATGTCCAGCGTGGAGCCGATCCGGACACTGGCCTCGTTGAGCCGCGCCAGCCGCCGGTGCGCCTCGTACCGCACGGTGACGTCGTGACCCGACAGGACCACGCCGAGCACCCGGCCGTCGTCGCCGAGCACCGGGGCCAGCAAGATCGACCAGGCCGCCTTGCCGTGCCCCGGGGGGAGGCTCAGATACTGCGGCAGGCCCGTATCGAGCACCAGGCGCATCATCCGCTCGATCTCGGCGCCACGCGTACCGGGCACGACGTCCGAGACGCGCAGGCCGCGCACCTGGGCCTGACCGAAGTCCACCACGCCTTCCATATACGTGTTCACCCAGCGCACGAGCAGCCGGGCGTCGAAGACCGCCATCGTGCAAGGACCCTGGGTGAAGGCGGCCCTGACCAGCTCGTCGTCGGCGGCGGTCGGCCCCGCGCGGTCCAGCGGGGAGACCAGCAGCCATTCGGCCCCGCCGTCCGCCGTCCGCCTGTGGTGCGCCAGCAGGGCCACCCGTAGCGGACGGCCGTCGCGGTGGCGCAGCGTCAGCTCCCCGCTCCATCTGGTCAGCGGCTCCGGGGGGACGGGGAGGTCCCCGGCCGCCCCGTCGGCGAGCAGCCGGGAAGCGGGCCTGCCCACCACCGCCGAGTCCGGGTGGCCGAGGAGCTTGCGGGCCCCCTCGTTCCACCCCGTGACGATGCCCCGCTCATCGATGGTGGCTCTGGCCGTGGACGCCTCGTCAACGAGGTCGTCGGACCGGACGGGCCGGTCCCGCGCGGTGTCCGGTCGCCTCATGGTCGTTCATCTCACGCTGTCTGGTGCTCCGGCCGACTCTCTCCAGCTCTCTCCATTGAATACCCGACCGGCGGCCGATACCTGGTGACGGCCCCGCCGCCGGGCCCTGGGGTACAGTGGGAGAACGATGGTTCTCGGGTAATGCTGCGCGGGGTGGCGAGGGCGGATGACGGTGGATCTCGAAGAGACGAAGGAGCGGGTCCTCGACGCGGCCGAGGAGCTCTACTACGGCCGCGGCGTACAGGCCGTCGGCATGGACGCGGTACGGACCGCCTCGGGCGTCTCCCTCAAGCGCCTCTACCAGCTCTACCCGTCCAAGTCCGTCCTGGTCGAGGCGTATCTGCGGCGCCGCGACGCCCACCTGCTGCACGGGCTCGCGCAGTACGTCGAGGCGGTGCCGGGGCCGCCCGAGGAGCGGGTGGCGGCGATCTTCGACTGGCTGTACGAATGGTTCAGCGAGCCCGACTACCGGGGCTGCGCCTTCATCAACTCCTACGGCGAGCTCGGCGCCACCGCACCGGAGGTCGCCGCGGCCGCCCGCGCCCACAAGGACGCCTTCCAGCGGTATGTGGCCCGCCTCGTCGCCGCCGCGGACCTGCCCGCGCCGCTGGCCGCCCACCTCGCCCTGCTGGCCGAGGGCGCGATCACCACGGCCGCGATATCCGGCACCCCGGAACCGGCCCGGCAGGCCCGCGAGGCGGCCAAGGTGCTGATCGACGCCGCCCGCGCCTGACGCCCGTACCCCGCGCTCCGTGCGTCCGGCCGACGGCTCTGTGCCGGCCGGACGCACGGGCGTCGCGTCAGTCTCAGGCGTCAGTCCGACGAGATCGCCGGGTCGCTGACCCCCGCCCGCCCCGTCTCGACATGGCCGGCCAGCCGCCGCAGGAAGCCGCCGTCGTGGTCGGAGGCGACCGACAGGTCGTACCACTGGTGGCTGCGCCCCAGGTCCGCCGTGTGGACGGCGTGCGCACCGGGCCGCAGCCGGTAGGTGGCCGGTCGGGCCTTGCCGTACGCGTCGGTCACGGTCAGCGTCACGGTCGTGTCGCCCCCGTTGGTGAGGGTCAGCCGCACCTGCCCCGCCTTGCGGTCGTGGCGCGCGCTCACCTCGGGCCCCCGCAGGCCGGCGGCGGTGTGGCCGGTGAAGCGCCGCAGGAACCCTCCGGGCCCGTGGACCGTGAAGTCGTACGCCCCCTGCTGCCGCTCTGCGGTGTCCCAGCTGCCGGACAGCCGCTTCCCCGCCTCGACCGTGTAGCCCCAGGGGCCGGCGGCGTCGGTGGCGGAGGTGACGTGGAAGTGCGCGCCCGCCCGGCCCGGGTTGGCGAAGCCGATCCGCAGCCCGCCGTCGGTGACCGTGGCGTCGGCGGCCAGGTCGTACGGCAGCGGCCTGGCGCGGCGCGTGCCCGGCTCCTGCCCGGGCAGCGAGCCGTGCGCCGGGGGCTTGGGCTTGTAGTCGGGGTGGCGCTCGCGGTCCGGGGGCAGATAGCCGCTGGTGTCCGGGAAGGCCGGGAGGTGGGCGTCGGTCCGCGCGAAGTCGAACGCCGCGGTCAGATCGCCGCACACCGCCCGCCGCCACGGCGAGATGTTCGGCTCGGCCACCCCGAAGCGGCGTTCGATGAACCGGACGATCGAGGTGTGGTCGAGGGTCTGGGAGCAGACCCAGCCGCCGGTGCTCCACGGCGACACCACGAGCATCGGCACCCGCTGCGCCAGGCCGTACGGGCCCGCGACCTTCGACGCGGAGCCCGGGAACAGCTCCCCGGTGGTCTCCACGGTCGACGCGCCCTTCTGCGCTGAGGACGGCGGGTACGGGGGCACGAGGTGGTCGAAGAAGCCGTCGTTCTCGTCGTAGGTGATCAGCAGCGCGGTCTTGCTCCACACCTCCGGGTTCGAGGTCAGCGCGTCCAGGACCTGGGCGATGTACCAGGCGCCGTAGTTCGGCGGCCAGTTGGGGTGCTCGCTGAACGCCTCGGGCGCCGCGATCCAGGAGACCTGCGGCAGCCGGCCGGCCTTGACGTCGGCCCGCAGGATGTCGAAGTACCCGTCGCCCTTCTTGGCGTCGGTGCCGGTGCGGGCCTTGTCGTAGAGCGGATCGCCGGGCGCGGCGCCGCGGTACTGGTTGAAGTACAGCAGCGAGTTGTCGCCGTAGTTGCCCCGGTACGCGTCCTCGATCCAGCCCCAGCCGCCCGCGGCGTCGAGGCCGTCGCCGATGTCCTGGTAGATCTTCCAGGAGACCCCGGCCTTCTCCAGGCGCTCGGGGTACGTCGTCCAGGAGTAGCCGGCCTCCGCGTTGTCGAGGACCGGACCGCCGCCGGCGCCGTCGTTGCCCGTGTAGCCGGTCCACATGTAGTAGCGGTTGGGGTCCGTGTTGCCTATGAACGAGCAGTGGTACGCGTCGCAGACGGTGAAGGCGTCGGCCAGCGCGTAGTGGAACGGGATGTCCTCACGGGTGAGGTACGCCATGGTGGTGGCGGTCTTGGCCGGCACCCAGTTGTCGTAGGCGCCCTGGTGGAAGGCGGACTGGCCGCCGTTCCAGTCGTGGTTGAGACCCTGGAGGAACTGCAGGCCGAGATCCTCGGCGTCGGGGCGGAAGGGCAGCACCTCCTTCTTCGCGCCGTCCGGCTGATGCCACACCGGCTTGCCGCTGGGCAGGGACACGGGATGTGGGTCGCCGAACCCCCGGACCCCGCGCAGGGTGCCGAAATAGTGGTCGAAGGAGCGGTTCTCCTGCATCAGGACCACGATGTGTTCCACGTCCCGCAGGCTGCCGGTGCGGCGGTTCGCGGGGATCTCCGCGGCCCGCGCGATGCTGTCGGACAGCAGGGACATCGCGGCGCCGCCGCCGGCCAACTGCATAAAACGTCTACGGTCCAGGGAAGTCATGAACGGCCACTCTCCTCGGCGTCCGGGGTGGAGCAGGGGGTCGGGGCAGTCTCGTCCGCCAGGCGGCACCGCGTCACGGCGGACGGCCAAATCCAGGGAGAATCCTGTGTGAACGCCGACCGCGGGGGAGCCCGTGGCGTGGGGCACCGTGTGCGTCGCGTCAGCCGAGTTCTGAGCCGTTTTCTGAGCGGCGTTCAACGAGAGGGAGAGTGAGCCCGGGTGCCGAACGACGACGACCTCTGCTTTCTGCCCGCCCTGGACCTCGTCGGCCTGCTGCGCCGCCGCGAGGTGTCCGCGCGCGAGCTGCTGACGGCCCATCTCGACCGCATCGAGCGGGTCAACCCCGCGGTCAACGCGATCGTCACCCTGGTCGCGGACCGCGCGCTCGACGCCGCCGAGGCGGCAGACGAGCGGCTCGCGGCCGGGGCCGACCCGGCCGAGCTCGGCCCCCTGCACGGGCTGCCCATCGCCCACAAGGACACCCACAACACCGCGGGCATCCGCACCAGCCATGGATCGCGGCTCGTCGACGGCGTACCCGAGCAGGACGACCTGGTCATCGAGCGGATCAAGGCCGCCGGGGCGATCACCGTCGGCAAGACCAACGTGCCCGAGTTCGCGGCCGGTTCGCACACCTTCAACCCCGTCTTCGGCGCCACCCACAACCCGTACGACCTCACCCGCAGCGCGGGCGGCAGCAGCGGCGGCGCGGCCGCCGCGCTGGCCTGCGGCATGGTTCCGATCGCGGACGGCAGCGACGCCGGAGGCTCGCTGCGCAACCCGGCCTCGTTCTGCAACGTCGTGGGCCTGCGCCCGTCGCCCGGGCGCGTCCCCACCTGGCCCGCCGCGGCCGCCTGGAACACGCTCTCGGTGGTCGGTCCCATGGGCCGTACGGTGGGCGACGCCGCGCTGCTGCTGTCCGCGATGGCGGGGTCCGATCCGCGTTCGCCCATCGCTCTGGAGGAGCCCGGCGCCCGCTTCGCCCGCCCGCTCGACCGCGATCCGCGCGGGCTGCGGGTGGCCTGGTCGCCGGACCTGGGCGGGCTGGTCCCGGTGGAGCCGGCCGTGGCCCGCGCCGTCGAGTCGGCGGTGAAGGTGTTCGAGGACCTCGGCTGTGTGGTGGAGGAGGCCTGCCCGGACCTCGCCGAGGGCGAGGAGGCGTTCCGTACGCTGCGCGCCTGGCTCTTCGAGCTCTCCTTCGGCCCGCTGATGGACAGCTATCCCGAGGACCACCCCGACGCGCTCAAGCGGACCATCCGGGAGAACGCCGAGGTGGGGCGCCGGCTGACCGGGCCCGCCCTCGGCCGGGCCGAGATGGCGCACACCAGGCTCTTCCACCGGGTGCGCGAGTTCTTCGAGCGGTACGACGCGCTGCTGCTGCCGGTCAGCCAGGTGACGCCGTTCGATGTGACGGTGGAATACCCGACCGAGGTGGCCGGTGTGCCGATGGCGGACTATCTGGACTGGATGCGCTCGGCCTACCTGATCAGCGCGACCGGCAGCCCCGCGCTGTCCGTACCGGCCGGGTTCACCCGCGAGGGGCTGCCGGTCGGCCTGCAGATCGTGGGACCGCACCGGGCGGACTTCGCCGTTCTCCAGATCGGCCATGCCTTCGAGCAGGCCACGCAGCACTGGCGGCGCCGACCGCCGGCCGTGGGCTAGAGGGAAGGTTCTTGTCCGGTCCGGCGGCCGGACCCCATGATGTTTGCGTGAACATCCGACAGAACAGGGACGCGCGGCAGATGCCCGCGGGGTTGGTCGCGCTCGGTCTCGGCGGCTTCGGGATCGGCCTGACCGAGTTCGTCATCGCGGGCCTGCTGCCCCAAGTGAGCAGTGACCTGGGCGTCTCCGAGGCGGCGGCCGGGTGGCTCATCTCGGGGTACGCCCTCAGCGTCGCGATCGGCGCGATCCTGCTGACCGCCGCCACCAACCGCATCCACCGCAAGACGGTCCTCGTCGCGCTGGTGGCGTTGTTCGTCCTCGGTAACCTACTGTCCGCCGTCGCGTCCAACTACGCGGTGGCGCTGCTCGGCCGGGTCGTCGCCGCCCTGTGCCACGGCTCGTTCTTCGGCATCGGCTCGCTCGTCGCCCGCCGTATGGTCCCGCCGGAGCGGGCCTCGCGCGCGGTCGCCGTGATGTTCGCGGGGCTCACGGTCGCCAATGTGCTGGGCGTGCCGTTCGGGGCCCTGGTCGGCGAACGCTGGGGCTGGCGCGCCACGTTCTGGGCGATCACCGGGATCGGCGTACTGGCCGTGGCCGCCATCGCCGTATGGGTCCCGGCCTGGGCGGGCGCCGTGGACGAGGCCCACCGGGCGGCCGGTCTGCGCCCCCAGCTCCGGGCCTTCCGCTCCCGGCAGGTCTGGCTGACCCTCACCGCCACCGCCCTCGGCTACGGCGGCATGTTCGGGGCGTTCAGCTATATCGCGTACACCTTCACCGAGGTCACCGGCTTCTCCAGCACCGATGTCTCCTGGCTGCTCGTCGTCTACGGCAGCGGCCTGGTGATCGGCAACGTGGTCGGGGGCCGGGCGGCCGACCGCGACCGCGATCGCACGCTGATCGCGTCGCTTGCGGGACTCGCCGCCACGCTCGCGGTGTTCGGGCTGCTGGCCGAGGGGCGGGGCGCGTCGGTGGTCCTGGTCTTCCTGATGGGCGTCTTCGGGTTCGCCGGCGTCCCCGGCATGATCACCCGCGTCACGGACGCCGCCGGTGGCGCACCGCTCGCCGCCAGCGCCAACGTCTCGGCCTCCAACGTCGGCAACGCCCTGGGCGCCTGGCTCGGCGGCCTCGCGATCAGCGTCGGCCTTGGCTACACCGCACCGCTGTACGTGGGCGCCGCGGTCGTGGCGCTCGGCCTCGTCGTGATGGTGGTCGCCGCGCGCACCGGGCGCGCCCCTGCGCCACCCGGCTCTGACCAGGCGGCCGGTCACACCCGGCCGGACCAGGAACGCAGTCACAGCACCAGCCGGTAGTCGGCCGGGCCCCGACGGTCCAGTATGCGGTGGGCGGTTGACGTGGCGCGCGATCTGCCTTTGCTTCCTCGGCCCCAACCCGACCGCCGCCTACCATGTGGCCTCCGCCGGGCAGACCAAGATCGTCGGCAGGGCTGCCCAAGACCAACAAGTGACCGATCCGGGGCGCGGGGGCCACACGGTTCTCGCGCCCAACCCCGATTTGGCACCGTTCAGTTACAGAACGAACATCCCAGGCGCACTGTGGTGTACAAGAATTTCGGGGCGTCGCCACCGATCTGATTTCACGGAATGTACGGGGGATTCCATGCACCGTTCCATCGCTGCCGCCGCGGCGGTCGTCGCACTCACCGCTGCTCTCACCGCTTGTAATGGGTCGGACGGGGACGGCGACAAGGCCGGGACGACGAAGAAGGGCACCCACTCCAGCGCCGCCGTCGAACCCGGCGGCCAGAAGTCCTCGGAGGCCGCGCCCAGCAGCGCCAGCTCGACGGGCGCCAAGCTCGGCGACACCCTCTCGCTCACAGGAACAGGGGGCATGTCGAACGCGTCCACGGTCGACGTCACGCTGAACAAGTTCGTGGACGACGCGAAGCCCGGGCTCGGCGCCTTCGAGCCCAAGGAAGGAAGCCGCCTGGTCGCAGCGGAGTTCACGATCGTGAACACCGACACGGTCGCCTACGGCGACATCCCGTACACGCCCCCGACGGTTATCGACGCCGCCGGTGGGGAACACCACGGCAAGCCCGGGGATTCCGATGCCGGCAAGCCCCTGGGGGACGGCATGATCATGAATATCTCGCCGGGGCAACGGGCCACCGGCTGGGTGATCTTCGACGTGCCGAAGGGTGTGAAGGTCACAACCGTGACGTTCCAGATGAACCGCATATCGAACGACCCGGAACACACCGGAAGGTGGACCCTCTAAGGTCTGTCGTCAACGGGGGTGTGCGGCCGCGAGCCGCCCTTGGGATGGGCGGCCATATGTGCGGATGCTGGGCGGTATGCGTATCGAATTCGATCCCGAGGCTGTGGGCCGCACTCCCTTCTACAAGCTGCTGACCTCCGTGGTACTCGCTGCGCAATGTGGAGGAGACCGGGGAGTTCGTGGTGAACTTCGCGCCCGAGTGGGCGACGCTCGGCGAGGTGCTGGAGCGGCCCCGGATCCGGTACGCGGGCCGTACTGCTCTCGCGCCCAACCCCGATTTGGCACCGATCAGTTACAGATCGAACATCCCAGGCACACTGTGGTGTACAAGGATTCGGGGATGTCGCCACCGATCTGATTTCACGGAATGTACGGGGGATTCCATGCATCGTTCCATCGCTGCCGCCGCGGCGGTCGTCGCACTCACCGCCGCTCTCACTGCTTGTAATGGGTCGGACGGAGACGACGACAAGGCCGGGACGACGACGAAGGGCACCCACTCCAGCGGCGCCGTCGAACCCGGCGGTGAGAAGTCGCCGGAGGCCGCGCCCAGCGGCGCGAGCTCGACGGGTGCCAAGCTCGGCGACACCCTCTCGCTCACAGGAATCGTGGGCCTGGGTGAAACGACCGCGCCCACGGCCGACGTCACGCTGAACAAGTTCGTGGACAACGCGAAGGCCCAGGGCCCCTACTTCGACCCCCGCCACGGGAACCGCCTGGTCGCGGCGGAGTTCACGATCGTGAACACCGGCACGGTCACCTACAGCGACGCCCCGTACACGCCCCCGACGGTCGTCGACACAGCCGGGACGGCACACAACGGCAAACCCGGGGATCCCACCGACGGCGAGTCCCTGAGCATCACGATGACTCTCTCGCAGGGGGAACGGGCCACCGGCTGGGTGATCTTCGACGTGCCGAAGGATGCGAAGATCGCGAGCGTGACGTGGCAGATGGACCGCACAGGGCTCGACCCGGCACGCGTCGGGACGTGGACCCTCTAGGGGCGCCCCGGTCCCTACGGGACGGATGAGACCGCGAGCCGCCCTTGGGATGGGCCGCCGTATATGCGGATACTGGGCGGTATGCGTATTGAATTCGATCCCGAGGCTGTAGGCCGCACTCCCTTCTACAAGCTGCTGACCTCCGTGGTCGTCCCTCGGCCGATCGCCTGGGTGTCCACCGTCTCGGCCGCAGGGACCTGCAATCTGGCGCCGCACTCCTTCTTCACGGTCGCCTGTGTGGCCCCGCCGATCGTGCAGTTCACCTCGGTGGGGCGCAAGGACTCGCTGCGCAATGTGGAGGAGACCGGGGAGTTCGTGGTGAACTTCGCGCCCGAGCAGCTGTTTGAGCAGATCAACGAGACGGCGACGGACTTTCCGCCCGAGGTCGGGGAGTTCGAGGCGGTGGGCATCGCGCGGGAGCCGAGTCTGCGGGTGAAGCCGCCGCGGGTGGCGGCCTCGTCGGTCGCGCTGGAGTGTGAGCTGCACAGCACGGTGCGGCTCGGGGACTCCACCGTGGTGTTCGGCCGGGTGGTGCACGCGGCGGTCGATGAGCATGTCATGGACGACGGCCACCCCGAGGTGACCAGGCTGCGTCCGCTGGCCCGGCTGGGCAAGGACGAGTGGGCGACGCTCGGCGAGGTGCTGGAGCGGCCCCGGATCCGGTACGCGGACTGGGACGGCGGCGCGGGCGGCGCCGGGCAGAGTGGTTCGTAGGGCGGGGCCCGCACCGGCGGCGATCGTCTTCGACGTCGGCTCGACTCTGGTACGTGAGGACCGGTACTGGGCCGCATGGGCCGACTGGCTGGGCGTTCCCCCGCATACGCTGTCCGCGCTGGTCGGGGCGGTGGTCGCGCGGGGGCGGGAGGACGTGGAGGCGATCCGGCTCGTACGGCCGGGGGCGGACATCCGGGCCGAGCGGCGGGCGCGCGAGGCGGCCGGGTGCGGGGAGCGCCTGGAGGAGGCGGATCTCTATCCGGACGTACGGCCGGCCCTGGGCGCGCTGCGGGCGCTCGGGGTCCGGGTCGTCGTGGCCGGGAACCAGACGGAGCGCATGGGTGAGCTGCTGCGCGCGCTGGAGCTGCCGGTGGACGGGGTCGCCACCTCCGCGCAGTGGGGCGTCGCCAAGCCCGATCCGCGCTTCTTCGGCCAGGTCGTGGACCTGGCGCAAGCCGCGCCGCACGAGACCGTGTACGTAGGTGACTACCCCGCGCTGGACATCCGTCCCGCCAAGGCCGCCGGGCTGCGGGCGGCGCATATCCGGCGTGGGCCGTGGGGGCGTCTCTGGGCGCGCTCGGCCGACGCGGCGCTGGCGGACTGGTGCGTGGACTCGCTGACCGAGCTGGCCGGGGTGATCGAGGCGGCCCACAGCGTTGGGTAGGGCTCGCACGGAGTGTGACGAATTCACACCCCGCGTGATGAGAGTGCATGCATATATCTACCGCACACCCTCCCGCGGAACGCGGTGTGGTGGTTGAGTCTTCATACAGCCCGCTCAGGTGTGCCAGACCTGGGCGAAGGGGCCGCCGGACTCCCTCCCTCCTCGGCCGGCGGCCCATCCCCCTCTTCCTGCCGTGAAGCCGCTGCACAAAGCCGCCCGCGTCGTCCGGGGCGGATCGGTAATTCGATCGGCCCCGGCGACGCGGGCGGCTAGAGTGGGTGCCGCGCCTCCCGGTGCGCAGGCTTGCGGTTACTTCTTTATGGTGGAAACGCGTTCGCGCGTGTGGGGATCGAACCCCGCAGAACCGCTGCCGCTCCGATCTCGGGAGGCGCTTTCCGTTTCCGTCAGCCCGCGGAGTCGGCCGCGTGCGCGCTCAGCACACCGAACGCGACGAGCCCGAACACCACCAGGCCCAGCAGCACCCGGTAGTACACAAACGGCATGAAGCTCTTGGTGGAGATGAACTTCATGAACCAGGCGATGACCGCATATCCGACCACAAAAGCGATAACAGTCGCGAAGATCGTCGGGCCCCACGCGGTATGCCCGTCCGAGGCGTCCTTCAGCTCGTACGCTCCGGAGGCCAGCACCGCGGGCATGGCGAGCAGGAACGAGTAGCGGGCCGCCGCCTCGCGCGTGTAGCCCATCAGCAGACCGCCGCTGATCGTCGCGCCGGACCGGGACACGCCCGGCACCAGCGCCATCGCCTGGCAGACGCCGAAGATCAGGCCGTCCTTGATGCCGAGTTCGCGCAGTGTTTTGCGCTGCATGGGAGCGCGGTGCTTGCCGCCCATCTCGTCGCGGGCCGCCCGCCGGTCCGCGAAGCCCAGCACCAGGCCCATCACCACCAGCATGGTGGCGGTGAGACGCAGATCACGGAACGGGCCCTCGATCTGGTCCTTGAGGGTCACCCCGAGCACACCGATGGGTATCGAGCCGACGATCACCAACCATCCCATCTGGGCGTCATGGTTCCCGCGCCACTCCTTGCTGAAGAGCGAGCGGGACCAGGCCGAGAGGATGTTGGCGACGTCCTTGCGGAAGTAGATCAGCACGGCGAGCTCGGTGCCGATCTGGGTGATGGCCGTGAAGGCGGGGCCGGGGTCCTCCCACCCCGCGAAGGCGGCGGTGAGCCGCAGATGGGCGCTGGAGGAGATCGGCAGGAACTCGGTCAGCCCCTGGACCAGCCCGAGAATGAAAGATTCGAACCACGACATCGCGTCTACGCTATCCAAGGCTGATCATGCACTGACCGGCGCAGCGGCGGGTCAGGCGGGGCGGCCGACGGGGAGACCGGCCGCTGTGGATCAACGCCGGTCGTCGGGCAGCGTACCGTCCCTCGGTAAGAGCCCTACTAAGACCCTGGTCTTCCGGCCACCGGCGGGGTGCACTGATCGGTTTCCGGAGCGGTCTTGCCAAGCCGGGCCCGTCGGCGCCAGGCCACCACGAAACCCGCGAGCGCGGGCAGTGCGATACAGGCCAGCGCGGCCAGGAACACCGGCGAGGTCGGGGTGGTGGCGCGGCTGCCCGCCACCGCGTACGCGGCGGTGTTCGGCACACTGCCGAGCCCGGTCGCCAGCAGGAAGGGCAGCCAGCCCATCCGTGATACGGCGGCGCAGTAGTTCGCGGCGGCGAAAGGTACGCCAGGGAACAGCCGGATCGCCAGCATCGAGCGGAACCCGTGCCGGCTCAGCTGCCGATCGGCCGCCGTCAGCCAGCGGCCGCGCAGCAGCGGCCGCAGCGCGTCCTGCCCCAGCAGCCGGCCCAGGCCGAACGAGACACCGGCGCTGAGCACCGTACCGGCCACCGCCGCGGCCAGCCCCGTGGACGCCCCGAACAGCGCGCCGGCCGCCAGATTCAGCAGCGGCCGCGGCACCAGGGCCGCGGCGCAGCCCCCGTAGACGACCGCGAACACCACCGCGGCCGTGGCGCCGGACACCTGCGGCGGCCACCCGTCGGCCAGCAGCCGGTGCGGCTGCCACGCCCAGACCGCGCCCGCCGCACCCGCCAACAGCGCCACCAGCAGGCACAGGCGCAACCGCGGCGAGAACAGCGCGCGGGCGCGGCGCGCGGCCGGTGCGGCGGGCGCGGCTGACGCGGGCGCGGGCGGGGCAGCGGCATCGAGCACCGAAGGAGCGTAACCGACGGGAATGAAGCGCCAGGTCGGGTCGTGGGATCCAGGCCGGGAAAAACCAGTCGACGGGCGTCCCGCGATAGGCGACGATCAACGCATGTTCCGGCAGCCCTTCTTCGAGCTTGTGTCCGCGGTCGCGGACGCGCCGAAGGCTGCCGTCGTCTTTCTCGCATCGCCTGCCGCGGCCTGCGCATCCGCCTGCCTCGACGGCGCCCGACTCTGACCCTCCCCGGACAGCTCCGACCGGACCCCACCAGGGGAGGGTCGGCTCGGCCCTGGGGTCCTCCTTTCATCCATCGCTGTTCCGAGGAGGAACGGGAGCATGTCCAAGCAGGCCTACGTGCGCACCAAGCCGCATCTGAACATCGGCACCATCGGCCATGTCGACCACGGCAAGACCACGTTGACCGCCGCCATCACCAAGGTGCTCAGTGAGCGCGGCGCCGGCGGCACGTACGTCCCCTTCGAGCGCATCGACCGGGCGCCGGAGGAGGCGGCGCGCGGCATCACCATCAACATCGCGCATGTCGAGTACGAGACCGACACCCGCCACTACGCGCATGTCGACATGCCGGGCCACGCCGACTTCATCAAGAACATGGTGACCGGCGCCGCCCAGCTCGACGGGGCGATCCTCGTCGTCTCGGCGCTCGACGGCGTCATGCCGCAGACCGCCGAGCACGTACTGCTCGCCCGTCAGGTCGGGGTGGACCACATCGTGGTCGCCCTCAACAAGGCCGACGCGGGCGACCCGGAGCTCACCGACCTCGTCGAGCTCGAGGTGCGCGAACTGCTGTCCGCGCACGGCTATCCCGGCGAGGCCACGCCCGTCGTACGGGTCTCCGGGCTGCGTGCGCTGGCCGGCGACCCGCGCTGGACCGGCTCCATCGAGGCGCTGCTCGACGCGGTCGACACCTACGTGCCGATGCCGGTGCGCTACACCGACGCGCCGTTCCTGCTCCCGGTGGAGAACGTGCTGACCATCACCGGGCGCGGCACGGTCGTCACCGGCGCCGTCGAGCGCGGCACGGTCCGCGTCGGCGACCGCGTGGAGGTGCTGGGCGCCGACACCACGACGGTGGTCACGGGCGTCGAGACGTTCGGCAAACCGATGGAGTTCGCCGAGGCCGGGGACAACGTGGCGCTGCTGCTGCGGGGCGTCGCGCGGGACACGGTGCGCCGCGGCCATGTGGTCGCCGCGCCCGGCAGTGTGGTGCCCCGGCGCCGCTTCAGCGCGCGGGTGTACGTCCTGTCGACGGCGGAGGGAGGCCGGCGCACCCCGATCTCCACCGGCTACCGCCCGCAGTTCTACATCCGCACGGCCGATGTGGTCGGCGATGTCGACCTCGGCGTGACGGGCGTGGCCCGGCCAGGTGACACCGTCACCATGGACGTCGAGCTCGGGCGCGCGCTGCCGCTGGAGTCCGGCCTGGGCTTCGCGATCCGCGAGGGCGGGCGGACGGTGGGCGCGGGCACGGTGTCCGCAGTGGCCGAGGTGGCCGACCAGCCGTGAGCGCGCGGCCGCCCCGGTACGCATCACTCGTACCGGGGCGGCCGTGGCTGCGTGAAGCGCGTGGTCACACGGCACCATATGAGCGCGGCACAATATGAGCGTGGACGAGCCGATACCCGTGATCCGTGACGTGGACCACGGCACCGCCAAGCTGATGCCCGACGTGGACCGCCGGCGCGCCTGGCTGCTCACGGTGGACGGCTCCCCCCAGTCGTACGTCGACCTGGACGACCCCGCCCACCTGGAGTTCGAGTACGTGCGGCGGCTCGCGCACGTCCTGGAGCTCACCGGCGCCCCCGGCACCCCGCTGGACGTGCTGCACCTGGGCGGCGGGGCGCTGACCCTGCCGCGCTTCGTGGCGGCCGTCCGCCCCGGTTCGCGCCAGGAGGTGATCGAGGCCGACGGCAAGCTGCTCGAGCTGGTGGCCGAGCGGCTGCCGCTGCCCGCCGGGTCGGGGATCGCGGTACGCCGGGCGGACGCCCGTACCGCGCTGGAGGCCGCGCCCGAGGCGTCCGCCGATGTGATCGTGGCCGATGTCTTCGGCGGTGCGCGTGTCCCCGCGCACCTCACCTCCGTCGAGTACGCCCGCGCCGCCGCCCGGGCGCTGCGCCCGGGCGGCCGCTATACGGCCAACCTCGCCGACAGCGCGCCCTTCACCTTCCTCCGCTCCCAAGTGGCCACGCTCCAGGCGGCCTTCGCCCAGCTGTGTCTGATCGCCGAGCCCGCCGTGCTGCGTGGCCGGCGGTTCGGCAACGCGGTGCTCGTGGCCTCGGACGATGAACTGCCCGTCGACGACCTGGCGCGCCGCACCGCCGCCGACGCCTTCCCGGCGCGGGTCGAGCACGGGGCGGCGCTGGAGCGCTTCGTCCAAGGGGCCGCGCCCGTACGGGATGTGGACGCGGTGCCCTCACCGGAGCCGCCGGGCGGCGCGTTCAGTATTGGCTGATGCCGCTCTCCGCGGCGGGCTCGGCACGTTCGGCGGGCTCGGCGTGGGTGGCCGCGGGCGCGGGTGTGCGCCGCCGCAGCCGGCGTACCTCCGGCACCGTCAGTACGGCCAGGGTCAGCAGCAGGATCAGCGCCGAGCACCCCCACAGCGCGGCGGTGCGGCCGAAGGCGCTCTCGGCCGGGCCCGTGAGCGCCGTGGCGAGCGGGACCATGGACACCGAGCCGAACCAGTCGTACGCGGACACCCGCGACAGCTTGTCCTCGGGAATCTCCTGGTGCAGCGCGGTCATCCAGGACACGCCGAACACCTCTATGGAGAGGCCGCCGACGAACATCACCGCGCACAGGGCGGGGACGGGCAGCGGGACGGCGAGCGCGGCCGACGGGAGAGCGAACGGGAACACGCACACCGTGCCGACCAGCAGCAGCCGCCGCGGTTTCCAGCGCGTCATCAGCAGCCCGCCCAGGACGGTGCCGGCCCCGAACGCGGCCAGCGCGAGCCCCCAGGGCCGCGCGCCGCCCAGGTGTTCCTCGGCGACCAGCGGCCCGTACACCGCCTCGACCGCCGCCACCACGGCGTTGACCACCGAGAACTGCACCACGATGCTCCACAGCCAGGCCCGGGACGCCACCTCCTGCCACCCCTCGCGCAGATCCTGCAGCAGCCCGCCGCTCTCGCGGTTGGCCACCGGACCGACGTCGAGGAAGGCGCGCAGGGCTCCGGCGAGGGCGAAGGCGGCGGCGTCGACGGCCAGCACCCAGCCGGGGCCGAAGGCCGCGATCAGCGCGCCGCCGAGCGCCGCGCCGCCGATCTGCGAGCCGTTCATGCCCATCCGGAAGACCGCGAAGGCGCGGCCGGCCTGTTCGCCCTCCACGCTGGAGAGCAGCATGCCTTCGGCGGCGGGGGAGAAGAACGCCTGCCCGGTGCCGCCGAGCGCGGCGAGCACGGCCATCTGCCACAGCCGCGCCTCGCCGGACAGCACAAGCGCGGCGAAGGCGGCCTGGGACAGGCAGTTGAGGGCGTTGGCCGCGACCATCACGCGGTGCCTCGGCAGCCGGTCCGCGACCGCGCCGCCGATCAGCAGAAAGACCACGAGCGGGATGGTGCGGGCCGCGGCGACGAGGCCGACGTCGCCGCTGTCCCCGCCGGCGTCCAGGACCGCGAACGCCGCCGCGATCAGGGCCCCGGCGTTGCCGAGGCCCGTCACCACGGCGGCGGCGGTCAGCAGGGTGTAGTTGCGGTCGGCCCAGGCGGGGCGGCGGGGGCGGTGGCGCGAGGCCGAGGGGATGGTCACCAGCGGACTATCCCCGGGGGCGGGCCCCGGCGCCAACCGGATTTCGGCCTGATCGGCTCGGCTCAGGAAGGGAAGTGGCTCAGGAAGGGAAGTAAGTGGCTCAGGAGGAGAGCCGGCTCAGGAACCGGACTCCAGTGGCCGCAGCGTGCTCATGACCTTCTTGATGGTCTCGTCGGAAACCTCGTCCTTGACGCCCTTGGCCGCGTAGAGGACCCAGGTCGCCCAGTCGCCGTTGATGTCCGTGTAGGTGACGGTGAACGTCTTGCCGTCCGACGAGCACTTGTCGGTCTTCTTCACACCGGTGACGGTGCCCGAGGCGGAGTAGCCCTTGATGCCGTATTTGTTCGTGAACTTCGTGGCCGGGGTGTATTTGTAGTCGCCCGTATCGTCCTGGTCGAACACGGCGTAGAGCCAGTTGGCCGCCTCGGTCTTGGCGGCCTGGGCCTGGCTCTTGGCGCCTTGGGCGCCTTTGGTGCCCGCTCCGGCCACGGGGCTCTTCAAGGTGACGCCGGTCTTCTTGTCCTTGATCGTGCAGTTGTCCTGCTTGTAGTAGGCGGGGCCGGTCATCGAGATGAGCGGCTTGCCGTCCTTGGAGAACGTGCTCATGGTGTCGGGGGACGCCACATACCAGTCGGTGGGGACGTCGAAGGCGTCGTGGCGCTTGGGGTTGGTGACCGTCTTCCAGCCGGGGATGACCGGCTCGACGGTCCGGCCCGCGCGCGGGTTGTCCTCGTCGCTGCCGCCGTCGTCCTGCGAGGGCGTGTCCTTGGACGAGGACGCGGTGGCGGAGGGCTTCTTGTCGCTCTTCGCGGCGTCCTTCTTGTCGTCGTCCTTGTTGATCACCAGCACGGCGGTCACCGCGGCGGCCGCGATCACCGCCACCGCCGCGACGATGGCGATGACGGCCGTACGGTTCTTCTTCCGCGGCGGCTCGGGCGGGCCCGGCTGCACGGCGGGGGTGCCCCATGCCTGTGTGGGCATGTGGTGCATCTGCTGCGGCTGCTGCCCCTGCGGTGGCTGCGGCGGCTGTGGCTGAGCCGGTGGCTGCGGCTGCTGCTGCGGTTGAGCCTGCGGCTGGGGCTGGCCCTGAGGCTGCCCCGGCTGAGGCGGCTGGGGCTGCTGATACGGATTCGGCTGGTGGTAACCCGGCTGCTGATACGGGTTGGGCTGTTGATACCCCGGCTGCTGATAGGGGTTCGGATTCTGCGGGTTCTGCTCGCCCCCGGGCGGCTGCTGTCCTGGCCACATGGCCAGTAACCATAAAGGGGGCCACAGATGGCGGCTATGGCCGCCCCTTCCCGATAAACACTACTGAGTGGTAACTTCGGGCCATGTCAGAGACCCTGCCGTCCATCGGTGAACTGCTCACCGCCACGGTGCCCATGGTGCGCACCCTGAACCTGGAGTACGTCGAGACCTCGGCCGAGCACGCGGTGCTGCGCCTGCCCGACCAGCCCGAGTTCGGCAACCACGTCGGCGGGCCGCATGCGGGCGCCATGTTCACCCTCGCCGAGTCGGCGAGTGGCGCGATCGTGCTCGCCGCGTTCGGTGACCAGCTCTCCCGTGCCGTACCGCTGCCCGTGCGCGCGGAGATCGACTTCAAGAAGGTCGCCAAGGGGATGGTCACCGCGACCGCCCGGCTGGGCCGCCCGGCCGCCGAGGTGATCGCCGAGCTCGACGAGGGCCGGCGCCCCGAGTTTCCGGTGCATGTCGCGATCACCCGCGAGGACGGGGCGGTCACCGGAGAGATGACGGTGATCTGGACCCTGCGCCCCCAGTCGTGACCGTCGTCACCTGCCGGGAACCTTAATGGTGCCGCGGACCGTCTCCCATTGCGGGAGCGCGGTGGCGAGCGCCGCGCCCATGATCATCGATGCGGCATGTGCGATGTGGCGGCCGCGCGCTGATTGAGTAGGCTTCCCGCCGTGCGCCCAATCGGTGCACGGCGGGAAGAGTACGGGAAATGGGGAGGAACCGGCGTTGCACATTGATCACTGGCTCGAGACCGTTCCGGCGGTCAGCGTCTATCTGCTGGTAGGCGTGGTCATCGGCCTGGAGAGCCTGGGTATCCCGCTTCCCGGGGAGATCATCCTTGTCAGCGCCAGCCTGTTGGCGGCCTCTCAAGACCACATCAATCCGTATATTTTGGGCGCATCCGCCATCGCGGGAGCGGTCATCGGCGACTCGATCGGCTATCTCATCGGCCATAAGGGCGGTCAGCCGCTGCTGACGTGGCTGGGCCGGAAGTTCCCCAAGCACTTCAGCGCCGAGCACGTGGCCAATGCCGAGCGGTACTTCCAGAAGTGGGGCATGTGGGCGGTCTTCGTGGGCCGCTTCATCGCGCTGCTGCGCATCTTCGCCGGCCCGCTCGCCGGATGTCTGCGCATGCCGTACTGGAAGTTCCTCATCGCCAACGTGCTGGGGGGCATCGTCTGGGCCGGTGGCACCACCGCGGTCATCTACTCGGTCGGCAAGGTCGCCGAGGACTGGCTCAAGCGCTTCTCCTGGCTCGGCCTCGTGGCGGCCCTGCTGTTCGGCCTCGGCTCGATGCTGGTGATGAAGCGGCGCGCGAAGAAGTCCCATGCGGCCGCGCCGGAGGCCGGCTCCGAGGCCGAGGTGGCGTCCGGCGCCGGGCCCGAGACGGCCGAGCCCAACCGGGTCCCGGCCGCCGACTGACCCACCGGGTCCGACCGCGGACTGATCCGCGTCCGCTCGGGCCCGTGTTTGCTCGGGCTCCGCGTCCGCTCGGGCCCTGTGTCCGCTCAGGCCTGCCGCTCCCGCCGCTCACGCTCCAGCGTGGCGGCGCGGTGTTGGCGGGCCAGCTCCACATAACCCTCCGCGTTCCCCCGGATGCCCTCCCGCTCCTCCTCGGTCAGCTCCCGCCTGACCTTCGCCGGCACCCCCGCGACCAGCGAGCCCGGCGGCACCTGCATCCCCTGCGGGACCAGGGCCTGCGCGGCGACCAGGGAGCCGGCGCCGATGCGGGCGCCGTTGAGGACGGTGGCGCCCATGCCGACGAGCACATCGTCCTCGATGACACAGCCGTGCAGCACCGCGTTGTGGCCCACCGACACCCGCTCGCCGACGGTGGCCGGGAATCCGGGGTCGGCGTGCATGGTGCAGTTGTCCTGGATATTGCTGCCGGCCCCCACGCTGATCGACTCGGCGTCGCCGCGCAGCACCGCGTGGTACCAGACGCTCGCACCGGCGCCCACCGTCACATCGCCGATCACCACGGACGTCGGGGCGGCGAACGCCTCCGGATCGACCTTCGGCTCCTTGCCGCCCACACCCGCGATCAACGCCCGCTCCGTCACTGCCCGCTCCCTGGTCTCGGCCTGGTGCTACCCGCCGCCGCCGTGAACGGCGGTCGGTGGCACCGTAGCCTCTCGCTCTTCCCGCTCAGTCTCGGGGCGCTCCTACGCGCGCGCTTCCCTCGTCACTGCTCGCTCCTCCGTCGCTGCGCGGCTCCTCAGTCCAGCCCGCGCAGCGCCCCGAGACACGCTCACCTGGGCGCTCACCCCGTCGCGAGCAGCAGCGAACCGGCCAGCGCCAGCCCGGCGCCGGTCGCCTGCACCGCGCGCAGCCGCTCGCTGAGGACCGCGCGCGCCGCGAGCGCGGTCACCACCGGGTAGAGGGCGGCGAGCACCGCGGCGACGGTCACCGGGCCGGTCTGGGCGGCCACGCTGTACGTGCCGTTCCCCGCCACATCGGCCAGGCCCACAAAGGCCAGGGTGGGCAGCGCGGCCCACAGTGCGCGCACGCCCCCGCCGGCCGGGTCGAGCGCCGGGCTGCCGCGCCGTACGGACACATACAGCGCGCCGCCGCCGACCACCACGTTGCACACCCGCTGGACGAACAGCGCAAGGAACAGCCCGGTCAGTGTGGTGGACGCCGCGGCGATGAGCGTCATGACCGACCCGAAGCCGACCGCCGCGACCAGCGTGAGCACCAGCGTCTGCCGCTGTACGGACGTGCCGCCGGTCTGCGGCCCGCTGGCCAGCACGACCCCGGCCACCGCGACCGCGATCCCGGCGAACTGCAGCAGGCCGGGCCGCTCACCGAGGGCCAGCCCGACGCCGAGGGGGACGGCCACGCTGCCGAGCGCGCCGATCGGCGAGACGACCCCCATCGGACCGAGCGCCAGCGCCCGGTAGAAACACAGCATCCCGACCGGCCCCACCACGCCCGCCGCGACGGCGTACCAGAGCTGCGGCCCGATCTCCGTCCAGCCGCCGCCGGCCGTGACGATGGCGCCCAGGACGACGACCGCGATGCCCTGGGAGACGACGACCACGGTGAGGGCGGGGGTGCGCCGGGTGAGAAGCCCTCCGCCGAAGTCGGCCAGGCCCAGCAGGACGCTGGTGGCCAGAGCGAAGAGTGCGGACATGGTGAGACCTCGCCGTACAGTGTGGTGGACCATTGGCAGTGCAGAGTGCACCACCGTAGTTCAGTTTGTTCGACTATGCCATTCAGAATATTGGACGGACGGACCGTGACGGACCTCGATCACCTCACCCAGTCGCTCGCCCGCAACCTCAAGCGCTGGCGCAATGAGCGCGGCTTCACCCTGGACGCCCTCGCGGCCCGCTCCGGGGTCAGCCGAGGCATGATCATCCAGATCGAGCAGGCCCGTACCAATCCGAGCGTCGGCACCACGGTCAAGCTCGCCGACGCGCTCGGTGTGAGCATCACCACCCTGCTCGACTACGAAAGCGGCCCCAAGGTCCAGCTCGTCCCCGCCGCCCAGGCGGTGCGGATGTGGTCCACCGACGCCGGCAGCTACACCACGCTCCTCGTCGGCACGGAGGCGCGCGGACCGCTGGAGATGTGGGAGTGGCGGCTGATGCCGGGCGACGGCAGCGACTCGGATCCGCATCCGTCCGGCACCTTCGAGCTGCTGTACGTCACGGCGGGCGAGCTGACGCTGACCGTCGGGGACGAGACCTACCAGATCCCGGCCGGCACCTCGGCGGCCTTCGAGGCGAGCGCCCCCCACGGCTACCGCAACGACGGGGCGCAGACGGTGGAGATGACCATGACCGTCTCGGTGCCCCCGGCGCGCTGAGACGGCGGCTCCCGGCCTCTGGACGGCCTGCTAGCTTCGACCGCATGAGTACGCCGATGGACGCATTCGACGACCACCGTCCCGCCGTCGAATGCCTCGACCTGCTGACCGCCCCGGTGGCCGACGCGCTGCGCGCCTGGGGCGGCCCCGTACCGGTGGAGCAGGTGCGGTACGTGGACACCGACCCGGACAAGGCCGACACGGCCGCGATCGTGGAGCACTACGGGGACTGGCTGCTGGAGCAGTCCGCGAACTGCGTGGTGGTCGCGGGCAAGCGCGGCGGCGAGGTCACGCTCGCCGCCTGTGTGGTCCTCTCCCACACCCGAGTGGACGTCAACGGCGCGGTGCGCCGCCGGCTCGGCGCCCGCAAGGCCTCGTTCGCCCCGATGGACACCGCGCTCGGGGAGACCGGTATGGAGTTCGGCGGCGTCACGCCCCTCGGCCTGCCCGCCGGCTGGCCGGTCCTGGTCGACGCGGCCGTCGCCGACACCCCTTACGTGCTCATCGGCAGCGGCCGCCGCCGCGGCAAGCTGATCCTGCCGGGCAAGGCGCTCGCCGCGCTGCCGGGGGCGGAACTGCTGGAGGGCCTTGGCATCTGACCCGCCGCCGGACCCCGGGCCCAGGCGCCGGGCCCGGGGTCAGCCCAGCCGGGGCAGTTCGATGGCGGGGCAGCGGTCCATCACCATGGCGAGCCCCGCGGCGCGGGTGCGCTCGTACGCCGCCTCGTCGACCACGCCGAGCTGGTACCACACCGCCTTGGCCCCGATGGCCACGGCCTCGTCGGCGACCGCGCCGGCGAGGTCGCTGTTGACGAACACGTCCACGACGTCCACCTCGAAGGGGATGCCGGAGAGCGACGCATACCCCTGCTCCCCGTGCACCGTCTCGGCCTTCGGGTGCACGGGGACGATCCGCTTGCCGTACCGCTGGAGCACATCCGCCACCCGGTACGCCGCGCGCGTCTGGTTCGAGGAGAGCCCCACCACCGCCCAGGTGTCACCGAGCTCGGTGAGGATCTTGCGGATCTCCGCCGGATCGCCGTACACGCCTGCCTCCTGTGGCCGGATGGTCATCTGCGTGTCGCAACGAACACCGGCTCTGGGCCATTCCCCCGGCGGTCCCCGAACGACACAGGCATAGGGTGGCCCGATGCAGGAGCGGTACCGGACGGTCGCGCGCGAGGGCGTGCATGAGATCGAGATCAACAAGTCGCGCTTCCTTTGCTCCCTCGCGCCCGCCGCGACCGAGCACGAAGCCCAGGACTTCATCCGGCGCGTCCGCGAACAGCACCCCACCGCCACCCACAACTGCTACGCGTATGTCATCGGCGCCGACGGCGGTGTCCAGAAGGCGAGCGACGACGGGGAGCCGGGCGGCACGGCGGGGGTGCCGATGCTGCAGATGCTGCTGCGCCGCGAGATGCGGTACGTGGTGGCCGTCGTCACCCGCTACTACGGCGGTGTGAAGCTCGGCGCGGGCGGGCTGATCCGCGCGTACGGCGGGGTGGTCGGCGAGGCGCTGGACGCGCTGGGCACCGTCACCCGACAGCGGTTCCGGCTGGCGACCGTCACCGTCGGCCACGACCGGGCCGGCCGGCTCGAGAACGACCTCCGGGCGACCGGGCGCGCGGTGCGCGGTGTGCGGTACGCCGAGGCCGTGACGATCGAACTGGGCCTCCCCGACGCGGACGTCGACGCCTTCCGCGCCTGGCTGGCGGACGCCACCGCGGGCACCGCCGCCCTCGAACTGGGCGGCGAGGCGTACCAGGACGCCCCGGGCGGCTGACCCCTTTGGCCTGTTAACGCGGCGGGATGCCGTTTGTACGGGGTTTGCAACAGTGGCTGACACGAGTGGTGATCATGGAGCGGTGCGACGGTACCGTGACGAGGGATGCCGGTGATGAGTTGATTCGGACACGCACCGGAACAGCAAGCGGGACAGGAACGGGGGCCGCCGATGGAACTGGCTGAGCACATAGCCGCGGTGCGCGCGGGGGCCGGCGATCCGGCCGCGATGGTCGGCGAGTTCCGGCGCACGGCGGTGCTGGTGCCGGTGGCCGACGGCGGTTTCATGACGGCCGAATACGGCGGCATCCGCTGGATCTACGCCTTCACCGACGAGCCCGCGCTGGCCCGGTTCGCCACCGCACGCGGCTCCGACCCCGCCCAGGAGTGGGAGTACGCGGCCGTGCTCGGGGCGCGGCTGCTGGATGTGATGGTGCCGGAGATGGGCCGCCCCGCGGGTGTCGCGGTGGATGTGGCGGACGAGGACGGGTCGATGATGTTCCCGCCGGTGCACGGGATCGTCCCGGACGAGGTCGCGGTGGACGTGGACGAGGACGGGAACCACATCGGGGACGGCGACGAGCGGGCACAGGGGGCGGGGCAGTGAGCAAAGACGGGGATCTCAATGTCGGCAAGGAGTCCGTGGACCTGATCACCAAGGGTCTGCGGGCGGCGATCGGTGAGCTCAAGGACGTCGGGTCCAACACCGGCGCGCTCCAGGGCTCCGGGTTCTCGGATATGACGATGTCCAAGATGGAGGCCGGGGGCAAGGGGCTGGCCGATGCGTTCGAGGGGTTCTGCGACCGCTGGGAGTGGGGAGTCCGGGCGCTGGTCCAGGACGCCAACGAGATCGCCAACCGGCTGGGCCTGGCCGCGGGCCTGATGTGGGAAGAGGACCAGTACTGGGGCAACACCCTGAAGGTCACGGTGAACGCCCTGTCGTCGACCGGCAATCCGCATCTGTCGGAGGAGGAGGTCGCCAAGCAGAGCTGGGGCGACATCTTCACCCCGGACATGCCGGACTACAGCGCGGCGTCCTGGGACCGGGCCGGCGACGAGATGGGGCAGACCTGGAAGGACACCGGGCGCGCGCTGCTCACCGAGGGCCGGGGCGGTTTGCAGACCGACCTGATGAACCAGGCGCTCGGTATCGACGACAAGACCTTCAACCAGCAGCTCGACGAGACCTTCGGCCCCTCACCCGAGGAGCGCGCAAGGCAGCAGGGGCAGCAAGAGGGCGAGTAGAGGACGGCCCGTACGAGGGCCGGCAGCACACAGCTCGACAGCCATCGCGCGGATGGCCGGCACGCCAACGCTGATCGGGGGATAGGCGTCCATGGGTCTTGGGGATTTCGTTCCGGATGTCGTCGAGGACTGGGTCGAGGACCGGGTCGAAGATGTCGGCGAGATCGTCGACGACGTGGGGGACTGGACCGCGGACCGGCTGGACGACGTCGGCTGGGAGAGCGGTGCGGACTGGGTCAGGGACAAGTCCGATTCGGTGGCGAACGCGCTGGGTGCGGACGTCGACGAGATGCAGCTCGGGGAGACCGACGACCCGAAGAAGCTGGTGCACGGCAGCCCCGACAAGCTCCGCTCCACGGCGAGTCACCTGAAGGACTTCCAGACCGCGTTCGACAACGTGGGCAAGGGCTTGCAGGGGCTGGACGCCGCCCATCTCAAGGGCAAGTCGGCGGACTCCTTCCGGGAGAGCGTGTCGGTCGAGCCGAAGAAGTGGTTCACGGCCGCGGACGCGTGTGAGAAGGCGGCCGCGTCGCTGGAGAGCTTCGCGGGCACGGTGGCGTGGGCGCAGAAGCAGGCCGAGGACGCGATCGCGCGCTACAACAAGGGCAAGAAGTCGTCGGACGACGCGCGGTCGGCACACAACGACAAGGTGTCGGCGTACAACAAGGCGGCCGAAGCGTACAACGCCAAGCCCGCCGATCAGCGTGACAAGTCGACGCTGCCGCAGAAGCCGGGGGAGTTCCACGACCCGGGCACCGCTGACCTCGCCGCCGCCCGGGACATCCTGAGCGAGGCGCGGCGGCAGCGTAACGAGGCCCATACGGCGGCGAAGACCGCGGTGGAGACAGCGCGCGACAAGGCGCCGGACAAGCCCTCGTACGGCAAGCAGCTGCTGGACGGCGTGAACGGGCTCAACCTGGACGCTTCGCATTTCGTCGGCGGCATCGTCAAGGGCACCGCGGGCATCGCCAACTTCGCGCGGCAGATCAACCCGCTGGACCCGTACAACCTCACGCATCCGGCCGAGTACGTCACCAACCTCAACAGCACCGTCGCCGGTCTGGTGCGGATGTCCAACGACCCGCTGGGGACGTTGAGCGACATGTGGGACACCTTCAAGAAGGACCCCTCCGAAGGGCTCGGGCGGCTCGTGCCCGAGCTGATCGGCACCAAGGGCCTCGGCAGCATCAAGAAGGTCGCGACCCTCGGCCGGCGCGCGGCCGAGCTGAAGCCGCCGGGCCGTGGCCTCCTGGACGAGGGCGGACCCCACGGGCGCGGCACCCCCGACGGCATGAGGGAGACCAAGGGGTCGGACCCGATCGACTTCGCGACGGGCCGGATGTTCCTGCCGCAGACGGACATCACCCTGCCCGGCGTGCTGCCGCTGGAGTTCCACCGACGGGTCGAGTCCGGGTACCGGGCGGGGCGGTGGTTCGGACCGTCCTGGTCGAGTACGGCCGATCAGCATCTGGAGATCGGGCCCGAGGGCGTGGTGTTCGTCTGCGAGGACGGACGGCTGCTCGACTATCCGCACCCCGCACCCGACCTGCCCACCCTGCCCAAGGCGGGCGTCGCCCGCTGGCCCCTGGAGCGCACCGTCGACGGGGACTACACCGTCATCGACCGCGACACCGGCCGCTCCTACCGCTTCACGGCGCCCGCGGGCGGCGCCGACGGCATCGCACCGATCGAGGAGATCCACGACCGCAACGGCAACCGGATCAGCTTTCACTACGACATCGACGGCACCCCGACCGAGATCGTGCACTCGGCGGGCTACCACCTGAAGTTCACCACGCAGGACGGCCGGATCACCGCGCTGCGCCTGGCGGGCGCCGCCCCCGACGGCTCCGATACGACGGTGCTCCGCTACGGCTACACCGACGGCGACCTCACCGAGGTCATCAACTCCTCCGGGCTGCCGCTGCGGTTCGAGTACGACGACGAGCGCCGGGTGATCTCCTGGACGGACACCAACGACCGCCGCTACGACTACGTCTACGACAACCTTCACCGGTGCATCGCGGAGGGCGGCACCGAAGGCCATGTATCCATCCGCGTCGACTACCACGGCGTCGACCAGCGCACCGGCCACCGGATCACCACCGTCACCAGCGCCGCCGGACACACCCTCAAGTACCTCGTCGACGAGGCATACCGGGTCGTCGGCGAGATCGACCAGCTGGGCGCCTGCTCCCGCACCGAATACGATCGCCACGGCCGGCTGCTGGCCCACACCGACGCCCTCGGCCACCGCACCGCGTACGCCTACGACGAACACGGCCGGCTGGAGACCATCACCCGCCCCGACGGCGAGCACGCCACCATCCACCACAACGACCTGGGCCTGCCCGTCTCCATCACGGGCGTGGACGGGGCCACGCAGACCTACGCCTACGACGAACGCGGCAACCGCCTCGCCGTCACCGACCCGGCCGGAGCCACCACCCGCTACACCTACGACGACCTCGGCCGGCTGACCTCGGTCAGCAACGCCCTGGACGAGACCACCCGGGTGCGCTGTGACCCGGCCGGCCTGCCCGTGGAGATCACCGATCCGCTGGGCGCGGTCACCCTCTGCCGCCACGACGCGTTCGGCCGCCCGGTCGCCGTCGTCGATCCGCTCGGCGCGACGACCCGGACGGAGTGGTCCGTCGAGGGCAAGCTGCTGCGCCGTATCGACCCCGACGGCAGCCAGGAGGCCTGGACGTACGACGGCGAGGGCAACTGCACCCACCACGTCGACGCGGCCGGCGGGGTGACGTCGTACGAGTACACGCACTTCGATCTGCTCACCGCGCGGACCGGTCCGGGAGGGGCGCGCTACGAGTTCCGGCACGACGCCGAGCTGCGGCTGGCCAAGGTCAGTAACCCCCAGGGGCTGACCTGGGCTTACGAGTACGACCCGGCGGGCCGGCTGATCTCCGAGACCGACTTCGACGACCGTACGATCCGCTACGAGCACGACGCCGCGGGCCAGTTGGCCGCGCGCACCACACCGCTGGGCGAGCGGATCGCCTTCGAGCGCGATGTGCTCGGCCGCATCGTCACCAAGGACGCCGCCGGACGGACCACCAGCTACGGCTATGACATGGTCGGACGCCTGGTCTCGGCCGCCGGACCGGACGCGGAGCTCGTCCTCCAGCGGGACCGGCTGGGCCAGGTGAAATGCGAGATGGTGGACGGGCGGGTCCTGGCCCACCGTTACGATCCGCTGGGCCGCCGCGTCCGCCGCACCACTCCCGGCGGAGCCAGCACCGGCTACGCCTACGACGCCGCGGGCCGCCGCACCACCCTCACCGCCTCCGGCCACACCCTCGGCTTCGAGCGCGACGCCGTCGGCCGCGAGACCACCCGGCTCATCGGGGACGAACTGGCCCTGACCCAGCACTGGGACCTGAAGGGCCGGCTCACCGAACAGGCCCTGACCGGGACGGCCGCCGGAACCGTCCAGCGCCGTGCGTACACCTACCGGGCCGACGGCCACCTCGCCGCGGTCGACGACGCGCTCCGCGGCCGCCGCACCTTCGAGCTGGACGCCGTCGGCCGGGTCACCGCGGTCCACGCCCAGCGCTGGAGCGAGACCTACGCCTATGACGAGGCGGGCAACCAGACCCAGGCGTCGTGGCCGGACAAGCACCCCGGCGCGGAGGCCACCGGCGAGCGCGCGTACACCGGCACCCGTATCACCCGCGCCGGCCGGGTCCGCTACGAACACGACGCGGCCGGGCGGATCACGCTGCGGCAGAAGAACCGGCTGTCGAAGAAGCCCGACACCTGGCGCTACGAGTGGGACGCCGAGAACCGGCTGACCTCCCTCACCACCCCCGACGGCACCGTGTGGCGCTACCTGTACGACCCGCTCGGCCGCCGCATCGCCAAGCAGCGGCTGGCCGCGGACGGCGAAACGGTCCTGGAGCGGACCGACTTCACCTGGGACGACACCATCCTCGTCGAGCAGACCACCACCGCGCCGGGCGGCCCCGACCAGATCGTCATGACCTGGGACCACGACGGCCTCCACCCCGTCGCCCAGTCCGAGCGCATCACGGACGCCACCGGGGCGCGGGAGGTCGACCGGCGCTTCTTCGCCATCGTCACCGACCTGGTCGGCACCCCCACCGAACTCGTCGACGAGAGCGGCGCGATCGCCTGGCGCACCCGCACCACCCTGTGGGGCACCACCACCTGGCCCCGCGGCAGCGGTGCGTACACCCCGCTGCGCTTCCCCGGCCAGTACTACGACCCCGAAAGCGGGCTGCACTACAACGTCCACCGCTACTACGACCCGGAGACCGCCCGCTACGCCAGCCCCGACCCCCTGGGGCTGACCCCCGCGCCCAACCCGGCCGCCTACGTCCACAACCCGCACACATGGAGCGACCCGCTCGGGCTCGCGCCCAACTACAAGGAGCCCCGGGGACGGCTGTCGGATCCTCTTCCGCAGGGGCTGCCGAAGAAGTTCGTCGAAGCCTACGACGACATCCGGGAGGGCCGGGGAGTCCGGCAGACGGACCCGGACACCGGCGATCCGAAGGTGTTCGCCGGGGACCACGCTCCCCATGAGCGGCCGTGGGCGAACTCGGACGAGTACCGGGTGCCGGGAGCGAAGAACCCGGAGGAAGCGCGGATTCTGGTCAAAACCCTCCCTGATGGCCGAAAAGTGATGGGTTGGACGACCGACCACTACAAGACGATCCATCCGTTCACGGCGCCGCACTTCCCGGACAGCGGCTGGAAGTAGGCGGGGTCTGCCGGTGGCGGGCCGGCGGATAGGACTACGGTAGGGCGGTGCCGACGGCCCGGGCGCAGGTCGGGTCCGGCGCTGTGACAGGAATCAGGGGCGGGGAGCCCGCGGCGGGAAGGTGTACGAGCGTGCGGGTCGGGGCGAGGCTGTGAGATTTCTGCACACATCCGACTGGCACCTGGGGCGGTCCTTCCACCGGGTGAACCTGCTCTCGGCACAGCGGGAGTTCATCGACCACCTGGTCGCGACCGTACGTGAGCGGCAGGTCGACGCCGTGCTCGTCGCGGGCGACGTCTACGACCGGGCCGTGCCGCCGCTCGCCGCCGTCGAGCTCTTCGACGACGCCCTGCACCGCCTCGCCGACCTCGGCGTGCCGACCGTCATGATCTCCGGCAACCACGACTCGGCCCGGCGGCTCGGCGTCGGCGCCGGGCTGATCGAACGGGCCGGGATCCATCTGCGCACCGACCCCACGGGGTGCGGCACCCCGGTCGTCCTCGCCGACGACCACGGCGATATCGCGCTCTACGGACTGCCGTACCTCGAGCCGGCACTCGTACGGGAAGCGCTGGGCGCGGACGGGGCGGGGCACCCCGCGGTGCTGCGCGCCGCCATGGACCGGGTCCGCGCCGACCTCGCCACCCGGCCGCCCGGCACCCGCTCCGTCGTCCTCGCCCACGCCTTCGTCACCGGCGGCGCGCCCAGCGACAGCGAGCGCGACATCACCGTCGGGGGCGTCGACTCCGTCCCTGCCGAGATCTTCGACGGCGTCGACTACGCGGCGCTCGGGCACCTCCACGGCAGCCAGGCCATCACCGAGCGGATCCGCTACTCCGGTTCGCCGCTCGCGTACTCCTTCTCCGAGGCCCGGCACCGCAAGTCCATGTGGCTCGTCGACCTCGGCCCCGGCGGCGCCCTGTCCGCCGAGCGCGTCGACTGCCCGGTGCCCCGGGCGCTGGCCCGGGTCCGGGGCCGGATCGACGAATTGCTCTCCGGCCCGGACCTGGACCGGTACGAGGACGCCTGGGTCGAGGCGACCCTCACCGACCCCGCGCGCCCGCACGAGCCGATGCCCCGCCTGGCGCGGCGCTTCCCGCACCTGCTGAGCCTGGTGTTCGACCCCGAGCGGGCCCCGGAGGACCCGTTCGCCTCGTACGCACAGCGGCTGCGCGGCCGCACCGACCGGCAGATCGCGGAGGACTTCGTGGCCCATGTACGCGGCGGGCGTGGCCCGGACGAGGCCGAGCGCGCGGTGCTCGGCGCCGCGCTGGACACCGTACGGGCCGACGAGGCTGAGACCGCCGAGACCGCCGAGACCGCCGGGGAGGCACGCGGATGAGGCTGCACCGCCTCACCATGACCGCCTTCGGGCCCTTCGGCACCACCCAAGAGGTCGACTTCGACGTACTCTCGTCCGCCGGGCTCTTCCTGCTGCACGGGCCCACCGGCGCGGGCAAGACGTCCGTCCTGGACGCGGTCTGCTACGGCCTGTACGGCCAGGTCCCCGGCGCCCGGCAGGTCAGCGGGCTGTCCCTGCGCAGCGACCACGCCGATCCGCACACCCCCACCGAGGCCGTCCTCGAACTCACCGTCGGCGGACGGCGCCTGGAGATCACCCGCCGCCCCGAACAGCCGCGCCCCAAGAAGCGCGGCACCGGCACCACGCGCGAAAAGGCGCAGAGCCGGCTGCGTGAATACCTCCCCGGGGCCGGGGAATGGAAGGCGCTCAGCCGCTCGCACCAGGAGATCGGCGAGGAGATCTCGCAGCTGCTCGGCATGAGCAAGGAGCAGTTCTGCCAGGTGGTGCTGTTGCCCCAGGGCGACTTCGCCCGCTTTCTGCGCGCCGACGAAATGGCCCGCGGCAAGCTGCTCGGCAAGCTCTTCGACACGGGCCGCTTCGCCGCCGTCGAGGAACGGCTCGCGGAGCTGCGGCGCGCGGCTGAGAAGCAGGTCGTCGGCGGCGACGAACGGCTGCTCGCCCTCGCCCACCGCATGTCCCAGGCCGCCGGCCCCGGCGACCATTCGCTCCCGGACCTCGCCCCCGGCGAGCCGGGGCTGGCCGACGCCGTACTGGAGTGGGCCGCCATCGCCCGTACGACCGCCCGCGAGCGGCTGGACATCGCGGTCGCGGCCCTCCAGGCCACCGAAACCGCCCACCGGGCCGCGCGCCGAACCGCCGACGCCACCCGCGAACGCGCCCGCCTCCAGCGCCGCCAAGCCGAGGCCCGCCACCGCGCCGACGAGCTCGAGCGCCGACGCGCCGAGTACGACCAGACCCGCGCCCGCCTGGAGCAGGCCCTCGCGGCCGACGCCGTCGTCCCTGCCCTGGAACTCCACGCCACCGCCGAACGCGACCACACCACCGCCACCACCGCCGAGCGCGCCGCCCGCGGCCGCTTGGCGGCCGAGCCCGGCCTGGAACTCGAGCCACTGGACCCGGCGGACGCCCCCGCGCCCGGCGAGATCGGACTCCCGGGCCCGCGCACGGGGGCGGAGCGCCCGTCGGCGGGCGCGGGGCGCGCGGGCGGCGCGGAAGCGCCGACGGGTTCCGCGCCCGGGCCCGGCTCGGGCTCGGGCGCCGATCGGCCGGGCCCGGGGGATGACGACTCCGGGCAGCGCGCCACGGTGCCGCCACGGCCGGACGCCGCCGGTGGACGGCCGACCACCGACCCGCGAGGGCCGCAGGCGTTTGACGGGCATGGGGAGGCCGACTCCGCGCGGGAGGGGTTGGCGGTGCCGTGGCAGGGTTTCCGGGGCGGCGGCGATGCGCTCGGCCCGGTGGGCGACGGGTCGCCGGGCGTGGGCTCCGCGCGGGAGGCCCGGGTGCGTGTGGGGACGACGGGGCTCGCGAGAGTGGACGCCGCGCGGCTGGCCGCTGAGGAGCGGCGGCTGCGGGAGGAGTTGGGGTCGCTGGGCGCGGCGCGGCGGGCCGAGCTGCGGGCCCGGGAGGCGGCCGCCGAGGTCGCGGGGCTCGACCGGCAGGCGCGGGCCGACGAGGAGGCGATCGAGGAGGCCGGGCAGTGGCTCGCCGGGTGGGAGACGGCCCGCCAGGCGCATACGCGGCGCGTCGAGGCGGCGCAGGACGCGGCCACCCGGGCCGAACAGCTCGCCGGGCAGCTCGCCCCCGCCCGGCAGCGCCTCGAGGCCGCCCGGCGGCGGGACGTCCTGGCCGGGCAGGCGGCCGAGGCGGAACAGCGCCTGCTGCGCTCCCGCGAACAGGCCGCCGCCGCGCACGAGACCTGGCTCGACCTCAAGGACCGGCGGCTGCGCGGCATCGCCGCCGAGCTCGCGGCGGGGCTGAGCGCGGGCGAGCCGTGCGCGGTGTGCGGGGCGACCGAACACCCGCACCCCGCGCGCCCGGGCGCCGGCCATGTGGACCGTACGGCGGAGGAGGCCGCGCTGGCGGCCCACCGGCGGGCCGAGGCCGGGCGGGAGGAGGCCGAGCGGGGGGTGCGGTCCCTGCGGGAGGCGCTGGCGGGCGCGGAGGCCGCCGCGGGCGGCGGCACCGCCGATGAACTGGACCGAGCCGTCGCCGACTTGGAGACCGCCCTCGCCGAGGCGCGCGGCGCCGGGGCCGACGGCCACTCCGCGCGCGAGGCGCTTGCCCACGCCGAGGAAGAGCACGACCGGCGCCTGGCCCAGCGGCAGGAGGCCGAGCGGCGCGCCGCCGCGCGCACCTCGCGGCGCGAGGCCCTGCTGCGGGAGCGGGCCGGGCTGCTGGCGGATGTGGAGCGGGCCCGCGGGGGAGCCGCCACCGTGGCCGAGCGCGCCGCCCGGCTGGAGCGCCACGCGGGGCTGCTGTCCCGGGCCGCCGAGGCGGTCCGCGAGGCCGAGGCCGCCGCGCGGCGGCTGGAGGAGGCCGGGGCGCGGCTCGTCGAC